>NZ_JAFCLX010000039.1:0-69385 GCF_018130205.1 Bradyrhizobium sp. AUGA SZCCT0222 | reverse complement strand
CGTAAACCAGCGTCCACCGCAACCCGTCCAACGTCCGTGACGACGGCCGACGCCCTTCTGAGTAGGACGGGATGGCCAACATATGCACCTGATTTTCATTCTGGTAAACAGAAATATTTTTTATTTCGGGGCTTGACACGAATTCTGAAACGCAGAAGTGATTTGCCCGTCGAGGCTGGGCAAGTACTCAGCAACGCTGTCGCCGCGTAGAACGTCCTTCCTTTTCGTGCCCTTCATGGGGGAATGACGGAATTTTTCTCCGTCGCGTGGCTTGAGATGAGGAATGAATTCTACTGTCTCAAGAGCGGATCGAGTTCTTGCCCAGCCTCGTCGGGCAAAACGGCCATGTCGTTCACATCACTCCCGACAAGGCGAGTTACGCAGATAGCTTGATCTCCGGGCTTGTCCCTGCTTCGCCGTTATCGGTCCCTGACCGGACCAGTTCATAAACCTGAAACTCGGCCGCAAAGCCTTTGGGCTTGATGCGATCAACGGCGCGAAACACGAAACGCGAACCAACCCGCTGCTTGACGGCCTCGCTCACCAGCGTCGACGTCCCATAGTTCTTGTTAAGGGATTCAAGGCGCGCGGCAAGATTCACCGTCGCTCCCAGAACGGTGTAGTTCATCCGATCCAACGATCCGATATTCCCCACCACGACATCGCCGACATGCAGGCCAAACCGCGTGTTGTAGACCGGCCATCCCTCGCGCTCGAACGCGGCGTTGAGCTCACGGTTGGCATCGATACAGGCGAGCACGGCCTTGCAGGCATTGGCAACATGATCCTCGTCCTCGATCGGCGCGTTCCATATCCCCATCACGGCGTCGCCGATGAATTTGTCGACCGTGCCCTTGTTCGCCATGATCGCCTCGGACATGGCGGCGAAGTAGCGCGAGGTGTAAAGCATCACCTGGGTTGGATCCCTGTGCTCGGTCAGCCCGGTGAAGTTGACGACGTCGGTGAACAGGACGGTCACCTCCCGGCGCCCGCCTCCGAGCGTCATCGCGTCGCCGGTTTCCACGAGCTGCTGCACCAGGCGTTTTGGGACGAAGTGCGAGAAGGTCTGCACCAGCGTGCGCATGGTGGAGACCGAACGGCCGAGTTCATCAATTTCGCGGATCGTGGAATGCACGGATGGACCGACCGCCGGCTGGAACCGCTGGATCCGGTCGGTCTCGTCCGCCAGCGCCCGCAGCGATTTGGACAGAATCGAACCGATGACGAAGACGATCGGCACCATGGCTGCGACGAATCCGAGCGTGGCGACAAACAGCCGTCGGCGCTCGGAGAGGATACTGGCGAAGAACTCATCGACCGGCGCCACCACCGCGACGCGGAGGTTGGCCGGACCCGAACGGGGGATGGTCTGGAATGCGGCGGCGTACAGCCGGCCCGCCGGGTCGTTAAAGAACTGTTCGGAAATCCCGTTCGCGCGCCAGGCACGGATCGCCCTGAGAACTCCCGCCATATCGGTCTCACGCAGGCTCGGAACAGTACCCGACACCTCTCTTCCCAGCATTTCCGACATCCGGGGATGGGCCAAAATGCGATCGTCATCGTCAAACAGGAAGGCGACGCCGGAGTCCGTCAGCTTCTCCCTTTTCAACACCTCCTGCGTCGCATCCATCAGCAGGTCGCCCGCGATCACGCCGCCCCTGCCCGCTTTCAGCGCGGACTGCACGGTATAGCCCTGCTTTCCGGTCGCGAAGAAAATGTACGGTCCGGTGAGCCAGCTGCCATCGCGGCGCTCAGCGTCTTTGTACCAAGGGCGCTGGCGCGGATCGTAATCGAGCGGCCCCGGCAACTCCCTGATTATTTCGAGCGTCTCTGACAGAAACAGCCTTCTTGACTTGACGCGAGCAGAATCGGACCGCGAGATCACGACCAGCCGGAACGCGGCCTGTTCGGGTGCCTCCAGCCGCGCGCGCGAGTCCCGACCGGTACCGCCAATATCGTCCATCTCGATGAACGAGCCATCGTCGTAACCGACATACAGGCTGAAGAGCTGTGTGTTGTTCTTCACCATGGCTGCGAGCAGAGCATACAGCCGCGGATTATCCTCGATTTCTGCGGACTGGATCGGCGGCAGCGCGTTGAGAATTTCGAGATTGTCCCTCACCAGTTTCAGTTGCGAGCCGATCCGGTCCGCCGACGATTCGGCCACCTTGCCGATGAACTGGCTGGCGGCCGCATTAGTGACCGCGGTGATCCGCTCAAAGCTGAGATAGACCAGCGCCAGACCGATGACGAGAACGATCGCGACGAACAGCGTGATGACGGAGGTCTTGAACCCGAGCCGTAGGCTTCTGTTGTTCGTCATCGAAGCACCATCGATCACTCCACTCAGAACGGATTGACGTAATTCGTGATCGCAATCTGGCGCAGCAGCACCTTGCGGATGACGTGCGCCAGCTTGACGTGTTCGGTGAAGATGGCGGCATCGCCGGCGCTGCCGGCGGGCAAACTCCGGACCAGATGCGCGTCGTCGAGCCGGATACGAACAACAAACGGCACGGAGGCAATATTTTTGGGCGTCACGGCCAGTCCCGAAGCCTGCACCTGACCGGTCGCGACCGCCTGAAGGACGCTCTCGACCTTGCCGCTGTAGATCTGCCCCGGCTTGAACTTGAACGTCGCCTCGACGACTTGGCCTGGTTCAATGTAGCGGGCATCGATCTGCGCGATTTCGACACCAACGATACTGTCGGATGTATCGATGAAGGCCATCACCGGGGCCAGCGGCAGGTTGGCGACGCGGGCGCCCTTGCGCAGCGCGACGTTGGTGACATAGCCATCGCCCGGCGCGCGCACAACCGTCTTGTCCAGATTCCATTTCGCGCCTTCGAGTTGCGCCTTGAGCTGGTCGACTTCGGACTGGCGTTGCTCGACGTCGAAACCGCGGCCGGAATCACGCTCGAACAATTGCGTCATCTGGGCGAGACGCGTCGCCGACAGCTTCAGCTGCGCTTCGATTGCTTTGACCTGCGCCTCGAAAGGTACGGGATCGATGCGGAACAACACATCGCCCGCCCGCAGCGGCTTGTTCGCCTCGACGGGAACGTCGATCACTTCGCCGGCCACGCTTGGCACAACCGCGACCGAATTGCGCACCACCAGCACGGGTCCCTGCGGTGCGCCCCACCCCATCGGAATGAACAGACCGAGATTGAGCAGCAGGAGGACGATGAACGGCGACACCTTCCAGAACAGATTGAAGCTGATGACGCCAAACTTCACCAGTGCAAACAGCAGGACGAGGTAGACGCAGAGCATCGCCACGATCATGGGGCACGCTCCTGCGAATGCCGCGCCGGTACGTCAACGTAAGCCCAGATCAGCGCCAGCGGCCACAACGCAAAGCCGCAGATCAGCGTTACCCAACCTGCCACCGTCACCGCCTCGGCCCAGGGATGCCCGCGGCTCTTGGCGATATGCCCGGGCAGCCAGCCGGCGATGCAGAACACGCCGACCACACAGGCGGCGAGGATGATCAGGACAATCCAGGCGAAGATATCGAGGCCGCTCATGATGCCTCGCTAACTGACGCGCTGCACCGGCGGCGGCGTCCAGGAGCCATCCAGAACGGACGCTTTCGGCCAGTACGCGCGCACGTAGAGTGAGAAATCGCCCTTCGGAGCCGGCAGCCAGTTGGCGCGCTGTGTGGGATCGGCCGGCGCCTCGGCCTGCACGTAGATGGTGAGCGAACCGTCTGCGGCAGGCTTGAGATCCTTGTTCTTGGTGCCGACCGAGAAGCGGTTGATCGGGTTTGCGACAAAGAAATGGTGCTGGTTGTAGATCGAGAGCGACCAGAAGCCATTCACGGGAGGCGTGCCGTCCTTCGCGAACGTCACGGCGTAGCGGTTGGAATTGTTAAGCCGCGCCCCCGAGGCGTCGAGGTCCTGATAGAAATATTTGGTTTCGTTTGGCGAATTCACCAGGATGTTCGATTTGGCCACCGCCGTCCGGGTGAAATAGTCCGTCCCAAACGCCGACTCGTTGGAGATGGTGCTCCAGTTATGCGGCAATTGCTGACCGTAGTTTCGGAACTGGAACAACGGGTTCACCAGCTTCTCTTCCGCATCCCTGGCGGCCTCGATCATCGCCTGCCTTATTTTTGGATTATCCTTGGCGGCAGCCAGTACCGCGAGCAGCTGTGCATAGCGCGCTTCCTCGCCCGGCAGCGGCGGCGCATCGGCGAATACGGTCGGAAGCTCGTCGAAAAACTTCTCAGGGAGCACCCATCGCGTTTCCTCTTCGCCGGGAGGCGCGCCGGCTACCTTGGGCAGCTTGCTCCACTCCGTGCTCTTCATCCGCCCGTCATAGTCAGCGAGCGGATACATCGCGATACCGGTCAGCACGCCCTGAATCGTACGCTTGTCTTGCGGCGTGTCGTCCTGAAAAACGCGCGGCGCAACAAGGCCGGTATTGCTCGAGGCGCGGAATACGCGGGTGATTCCCTTTGGTACCTCACCGCTCCAGTTGGGTCCGACAAGGAGGTAAAAGCCGGGCACGGTGCCGTACATCTTGCCGAGCTGAACGAAGCTGTCAGTGCGCAGATCGACAATCTGATACACCCAAAAGCGATCGCCGAAATCCGGCACCTGGACCACCACCGGAGAAACATCCAGTGCGATCATGCCGAGGCCGTAGACGACGTCCTGGTTCGGGCACGCGACATTGCGCTCTTCCGGATCGACATAGTCCATCAGCATCGTGAGGCGGTTGAGCGGCGCCTCGAGCAACGGGCCGACATACCTCTGTTCCGTCATCTTCGAGAACGCAAGCCGGCGGTTATAGATATTGACCAGCGGCCAGGCCCAGAAGAAGGCGTCGCGCGCGACGTGGGCGGCATAGGCCTCGGTGATCTTCACACGCGCATCCGGACCGGATGGCAGCGCGCGAGCCCAGCCAGGCGATGGCGGCAGCGGCTGCGGATTGAGCGACGAGGACTCAGCGTTGGCGGCGGACGAAGTACTCCCCGCCAGTACTGACGCGATTGCGAGCGTCGTCCCGGTGAGCAGGATATTTCTGCGATCGGGATTTGCGTTGGTGATCATTGTTTCAATTCCCATAAGCGTTGTCCTTGTGACGCAGCCGTCAGCTCCCCGAATGCAAATGCCGCAATAGCTTCTGCCTCATTTGCTGCCCCCTATCGTCGATGCAGTGATCGCTTCCACGTCCGGTAGCTTCCACACCTTGTCGAAGAACTCCTTCTTCGGACCGTAGAGGCGGAACATCAGCTCGAACTTGCGGGCGGGATCGGTCGGTATCCAGTTCGTCTCCTGTCCGGCGGGTGCCTTGGCGCCAAGGAAGATGTCGACGGAGCCGTCGGAATTCTTCTTTATGTCGGTCGCGTTCGACGCGCGGCTGGCGCGGTCGACGTTCTTGATCAGCGCATGCGTGTCCCGATCATAGGCGGTCAACGACCAATATTGCTCGATCGGCACGCCCGCGGGAACACGGAGACGATACGTCTTTGAGCCGTCGTAATCGGCGCCGTCCTTGTCCTTGATGTTGATGAGGTAGAATTGGCCGGCACCCAGCCGCTTGATGCCGATATAGGCATAGTGATAGGTGATCCCGCGCCAATCCACGGGATAGTCGTTCGCTCCCTCAAACTCCTCGTTTGCTCCCTTGAGCAATTCAGGATGCGTGGGAAACGTCCAATGCGTGCCTTCGAAGAACTGAGGCGGGGCGGCGTCGTATTTGGCGGCCATCCACGCATGGGCGTCGGCGATACCCTCCTTCATGGCCTGCTTCGTCTTTGCGTCCGGGGTGAAGGGTTTACCTTTCTCGATGCCGATCGTACGCAATTGGTCGATCATCGCGCGGTCACGACCCAGCCATGGCTCGCTCTGCACCATGCGGTCGAGGTTTACGAAAAAGCTCTCGTCGTAGCGAATGGTTGTGTCGAACAGGACATCCTTCACGTCCGTGAAAACGGTCGGAGGCGCGTTGGATGCCTGCGACAATGGATAAACCTTGAGCCGCTTGGCATAGGCCACGGAGTTCGCGACGTCCGTCTCGCTGTGGCTCTTCAGGTTGGAGCGGATCAGGGCGTAACTGCCCCAGGTATTCGGCTGCAGCGCTTCATGGCCCGCCGGCACCTGCCCCTTGTAACCGGGCGGCAGCATCAGCAGCTTGACGCCAGCCCCCTTGTCCACGCCAAGCAGGCCACCATCCTCCAGCGGCATCTGCCAGACATTGACAATGTTGGCGTTGAGCGATCCGGTCGCGTCCGCAGGCGGGATCTCGATCACGATCGGCCCGACATCTTTGGTGTTGAGGAACGTCATGAAATAGAGTGTGTCGGGATTGGGCGTCAGCGTCTGGTTCTTCCAGTCGAGCGGCTTGCCCCAATAGATCACCTGATTCACCTTGCCCGGAGTCTTGGTCAGCATTTCCTGCAGCATCAGGTCGTAATTGACGACGGGCATGCCCCAGATCGCCGCTTCGACGGCGCGGCTGCGGACCAACCGTTCCTGCGGTGTCGATTGCGCGACCGCATTTCCCGCAAGGCAGGAAAGCGCAAGTGCGACAAACAGTTTCTTGCTCATCGTTGTTCTCCTCAAGCTCTGGTTGCTGTTTGTGTCGCAAGCGAAAGTGCCTGACGAACGTCTCCGAACGCGATCATGAGGCCTGCAAAATAGATCGCGATGAAAAGCGCCTGACCGAGCAGCCACGCATTCTTTCCGGTTGCTATTGGCGAGTAGTAGTAGCTCGGCCATATCGCATCGAAGACGAAGTAACCGGGATAACCGACGGCGAAGACACCCAACAGCCCGACGATGCAAAGCCACAGCGCCGCCGAGCCTTCGGCCGCTGGTCGTGTTGGCGATACTCGTGCGGCCAGCATCAGCGTGAGACCAATTGCCACCATGCCGAGCCCGCCAGCTTGCACGGCCGCGACCGACAGCGTCCACGGGCAGGCCCACCACAGCGTGATATTCTGCATGAACAGCGCACCGTTCGGCCAGCGAGAGCCCGCGCAGTAGTGCGCGATGATCCCGAAGGTAAGGAACACACCGAAGATGAAGAGGCCGAGACCCCATCTTGCGAATCGTGCACCGATAATCAATGCGCCATCTCCCTTACGGTTCGAACGCGAAGACCTTCTTCCAGTCCGGCTTCATGTTGACGACGGTCCAGCCCTTTGCCTTCGCTTCGTCCAACGCCTTATCGAGCTTGCCGATCTTCGATTGACGGTCGTAGGCGTATTCGCGCTCCGCATCGGTGTGATGGACGATGCCGGCGAAGCGCGCGCTCTCGCCTGCGGTGGCCCATTGCAGCATTTGCAGGCACCGTCGGAATTTCCGAATGCGAAGATCGGTCGCCGCCCGATGGAGCGGTTGATACCGACCGGCTCGCCGGGACCGTCATCGATGAATTCGACCTTGGGGAGCTTCGTCAGCTCCGGCTTGCCATTGGCGCCGGTCTGGAGTTTCGCCACGCCTGACGAGCCGACCACCTGCTCCGGCGGGATGACCTTTTCCGTCCATGGCCGCATGAGTTCGATGCCGCCGCCGGATACGATGAAGGTCCTGAAACCGTTGGCGCGCAGGTAAGCCAGCAGCTCCAGCACGGGCTGGTAGACAAGGTCGGTATAGGGCCGGTTGAAGCCCGGGTGGCGCGCGGTCGCGGTCCAGTCGAGCACGACCTTCCTGAATTCATCTATGGTCATGCCGCTATGGGTTGCCGCCATAATCTGCAGCAGCCCCTTCTCGCCGGTCGCCGCGAACGCCTTCATGTCCTTGTCGAGTAGCGCCTTGAACGACCGCGTCGTCTTCCATTCCGGATGCTGCGACGCCATCGCCTTGATGCGATCGAAGGCGAACGCGAGTTGGAAATCGACCGGCTGCTCGCACCACAGCGTGCCGTCATTGTCGAAGGTGGCGATGCGCTGCTCGACGGGGACGAAGTCGGCACCGCCTTGTGTCGTTACACGCGAAACGAAATCGGTGATGGATTTCTTGACTGCGCCGTCGTTCCAGGACGGCAATGGGTCCTGCGATGGCTGCGCCGCGGCCGCGCCAATGGCGGAAAGGACGAAAAGCAGCGCCAACGGGCTGCGTCGGTTCAACATTGCTGACCCCTCATACCGGCCTCGGTGGCGTTTTCGCGACTTCGCGCTGCCGCTGGCGCACTTCTTCCAGGTCGCGATCAAGGAAGTAATTGAGGAAGGTGCGGATCAGCGCGATCGCAGCAATGCGCCCCACCGCTTCCCAGCTCGTCGTGATCGATGTCTCGATGATGTCGGCGGCAAGCTGGAACGTAAGCCCGGCAACCAGCCATCGCGCATAGCGCAGCCAGATGTCCCGACGTTCGTGCCCGGACGGCGAACCCAGCATCGCCCGCAGGCCGCCGAAGAATGCCTCGACCGTACCGACCACGATGATGACGAGCGCCAACGCATCGATGAAGACGACGGCGTTCTCGGTGGCGAAGACCAGCCATTGCTTCACGGGCGACCCCGGTTCAGATCCTCAGTAGCGAAGGGCCGCGCGAGTGCCGCCCTTCCGTATTCGCTCGGTCGTCAACGCCACCCGCTCCCGGTGTTCCAGAAACCCATCAGCTTCCTGCGGCCGTCGCATGCAGCTTGTCGATCGCCTGATCGGCGGTGAAGGTGTTCGGCTTCTGAATCTTCGGAAAGTCGACGAACGTCTCGTTGAACTTCATCATCACTGCGATCGCACCATAGATGATGAAAGCGTGACGTAGGAACCAGTCGTAGTATGAGTTGGACGTGACATCCGCGAACTCGAAAGGATCGGTCCGGAGATTGAACAGCTTGGCCACGCGTAACGGCGTGAACGGTTCCGCCCACACTCCCATGGTGCCCTTGAGGCGCTGCTCCATGAAGACGATCTTCCAGTTGTCGTAGCGAATCCCCAACGTGTCGCCGTCGTCGGAGATGTACATGAACATCTGGCGTGGCGACTTTTCCGTCTTGCCGGTCAGGTAGCTTAGGAGGCTGAAGCCGTCGATGTGATTCTTGTAGGTACGGCCGAGCGCCTTCACGCCCTTCTTCAGGTCTTCGACCACGGTCTTGTTGCCGGCCAGTTCAAGGAAGGTCGGCAACCAGTCGTGATGCTGGACAATCTCGTTCGAGACGGAGCCTGGCTTGATCTTGCCCGGGTAACGCACGACCAGCGGAATGCGAAACGCACCTTCCCAGTTGGTGTTCTTTTCGCTGCGGAACGGCGTCATCCCGCCGTCAGGCCATGAATTGCGGTGGGGGCCGTTGTCGGTCGAATAGATCACCAACGTGTCCTCGGCGATGCCCAATTCGTCAAGGTAGTCCAACAGCGAGCCGACGTTCTTGTCGTGATCGATCATGGTGTCATGATACGGCGACTGCCAGCGCCCTGCCTGTCCGAGGCTTTCCTTCTTGGTGTGCGTGAACATATGCATGTGGGTGAAGTTGACCCAGACGAAGAATGGCTTGTCGCCGTCCACGGCCTTCCTGATGAAACCCTTTGCCCTTTCGGCAAAGTCGTCATCGCACGTCAGCATGCGCTCGGTGCTGAGCGGTCCGGTATCTTCTATCTTCTGTTTGCCGACCTTGCCCCAGCGCGGCTGGACCGTCGGATCGTCTTTATCGGTCGCGAAGCTGTGGATGACGCCGCGCGGCCTGACGGTTTCGATAAAGTCGCCGAATTCTTCCTTGGGGAAGTAGTCGTACATCTCCGGCTCTTCCTCGGCGTTGAGATGGTAGAGGTTGCCGTAGAACTCGTCGAAACCGTGGTTGGTGGGCAGCATGTGATTGAGATCGCCGAGGTGATTCTTGCCGAACTGGCCGGTCGTGTAGCCCTCGTTTTTCAAGAGCGCCGGAATCGTCACGATCTTTTCGTTCATGCCGACCGGCGCGCCCGGAATCCCCACCTTGGACAGACCGGTGCGCATTACGCTCTGGCCCGTAATGAATGACGATCGGCCCGCGGTGCAGGACTGCTCGCCGTAGGAATCCGTAAAAATCATTCCTTCCTTCGCCAGTCTATCGATGTTAGGCGTTTTGTATCCCATCAGACCCATTGAGTAACAACTCAGATTGGAGATGCCGATATCGTCGCCCCATATCACGAGGATATTGGGCTTCTTTACTTTGGCCATTTTCGCGCTCCCATTTTTTGATGCTTTTGGTTCTGCAGTTTTCTGGGTTGTTCTTTGCTTCACTGACGCGACCTTCTCCGAAGCCGTGTTTCCGCCAGCCTTCTTCGTTGGACCTTTCTTTGCCGACTTTTTTGCCATTTGATCTCCTTCACCCGAACGGACCAACCTGAAACAGCATGCTGACGATGGCGGCGATGCCGATGAACAGCAGAATCGCTGCGGTGATCAGCGTCAGCGAAACCGGAAAGCCGCTCTGGGCGTGAATCAGTTCGGATTCCGCCATGGATTTGCGCTCTTCGCGCAGGTGAGCCATGAACTGAAGGTGATAGCCGATGCCGCCAAGCAGCATCAGGACTCCCAGTGCCACCAGCGTCAAGCCGAAATTGCGCGCGGGCGCACCATGCGTGACTATGTTCTGGTCGCGCAGCTTCTCGAACACTTGGTAGATCGTAAAGCCGAACGAGATCAACGAAAGCGAGGTCCGGATCACCGACATCAGGGTACGGTCGGCGCTCATGCGGGTGCGCTGGAAGGACATGCCGGTGCGGCGCGACGACAACTCGACCGAGATCTGGTCGGCAGCAGATTTTGAGGTTACGCCTTCAGCCATTGAACGCCTCTTAACTACATCAACGCGTCGGTACCCTTTCGCGCGAACCACCAGATGGCGGCGCGCTCGACGATCCATCGAAAGATAAAGTAGGGAATGACGGCGAGCAGGATCGCCATCATCAACGCTTCCGCGGGATAGAAGCGGTCGAGCACCTTGAATTGATAGATCACGTCCATGCTGAGCCCGAGCAGCACGACCCGCGCTGTGGAAATGGCACCCTTGCGCAGCCGCCCTGCAGAGGCATTCCTGTCCCACCACGCCGACCAGAAGAATGATTTGTGGCCGAGCCGCGCATCCCTGATGCCGTCCGGCAGCGCCGCTAGCGCGGCCATCACCGGCTGCAGATAGAAGCGGAATGTCATAGGACCGTGGATACGTTCGAAGATGTCCGCCCAGAACCGGCGATGGACCTCGACCGACCATCCGTACCAGGCGATCCCGAGGCCAAGCAGCACGACCGACACGGCGACCGCGAGCCAGGTCAGGGCACGCGCAAACGCCGATGTCGGAGCTGATGTCATTTGACGTCCCTCACCACACACCGGAACCCAAGATGGCTGGTCGAGGTATCGATCGCCTCGGCATGCCGCGCCGCCGGGCGATAGCGGCGGCAATAATTCGGGGCGCACAGATGCGAACCACCCTTGATGACCTTGCGTGGCATTCTGACGTTCGGCTGACGCGGGTCGTAGCTGCCCTCCTCGCGCCCGCCGCGCGGATTTTCGGGAATGCAGCACGCCTTTGGCGCGTCGGCCTCATGTTTCGGCGAATACCAGTCCGAGGTCCATTCCCAGACATTGCCGATCATGTCGTGCAGGCCATAACCGTTCGGCGGAAACGCCGTCACCGGCGAAGTGCGGTCGTAGCCATCCTCATGGCGATTGTGCAGCGGGAATTCACCCTGCCAGGTATTGGCCATATGCACGCCATCGGGCACAAATTCGTCACCCCATGCGAACTCAGCGCCGTCGAGACCGCCACGTGCGGCGAATTCCCACTCGGCTTCAGTCGGCAGGTCCTTGCCCACCCATCGCGCATAGAGCAGCGCGTCCGAATAGGCGACATGTACGACGGGATGATCGTTCAGGACATTGATGTTGCTCTTGGGCCCGTAGGGATGCCGCCAGTCAGCCTCCTTCATAAACGACCACCACTGGCTCCAGTCGCGCAGATCGTAGGTCGAGTGCGGCCGCTCGAACACCAAAGAGCCCGCGTAGAGCATGTGCGGCAAAGCACCGGGATAATGCTTTGGGTCAGGCGGGATTTCGGCAAAGGTCTTGTGACCGGTTGCGATCACAAACCGCTTGAACTGACGGTTGGTCACCGGCGTGCGGTCGATCCAGAAGCCCTCCAGCGTCACGCGATGTACCGGCGCTTCCTCGGGATAATGATTGTCGGAGCCCATTCGGAATGTGCCGCCGGGAATGCGGACCATGTCGGCGGTCCGGCCATCTTCCGACGGCTTGTCGCCCTGCCGGACGTCGGTTTGCAGCAGCGTCATGGCACTGACTCCTGACGTGCGCGGTTACGGGCAAACGTCCCAGAAGCCCTGCGTCTTGCTCGGATCGGAGTAGTACCAGCAGTAACCCGGCGCCGGCGGTGAGCCGGCATAGGCTGCTGCGGAGGCCGCGGCGACGAATCCGATCGCCGCACCGGCAGCGATCGCGCCGCCCGGACGCCAATAGTAATTGGCCGGACGGACCCAGCGGCCGGGACGCGCGACACCCGGACCCATCACCGCACCTCCACGCACCACGGTCCGACTGGCAGCGTTGCCTCGCGGACCGACGACGGTGGTCCGGCGTACAGAGCCTCCGGCTCGCGCGCGGACTTCAGTCACCAGACTGTCTTGCGTGAGTTCTTGCTTGAGTTGCTGCTGCAGCGAACCGGAGGGCACGATGACGGTCGCCGTTACCGGCGAAGGCGTCAGAACAACGAAGGCGGAGAAGGCCAGCGCGTAGAGCATTTCGTTGCGAGCGTTGGCCAGATCGACAAAGCGGGTTCTCGTTGAACGCATAGGCGGACCCTTTTCTTATTGCGGCCGCTCGCGTCAGGGTTGCGCGCGGCAGACGTAGATCAGTCAGCCCCTCTTCCCTTTTTCCGCCCAATTTTTGGCGCGGCTCATTGGCGCACAGCCTCAGCCTCTTCAAAGGCTTACGAGACACGAAGCATTGGCGCACTTGCAGGCTAAACGAATCTCGAAGCTCTGTGATGTGCAGTTTGTGCCAATCTGCATCGGCTCGATTTCAGCCTTAATGGACAACTTCGCAAATCGATCAACGCATTGACCGAACTGCATGTCGTACTGTCCAAAACTTTAGACAAATATTCTCGCCGGCTCCCGAGTCTGCGCTGAGCGTCTTTGCATCAGAGCAAACCTGATCACAGCGGATCACTGAAATTCATTGTGATCGCGCGGGAGTTGTGGCTAGATCGAGTCGGGGATGGGGCATCGCTTCCTTGGGGAGTTGTCGATGCGCTATGGTTTGTGTTCGTTGCTTCTCGCTGCGGCAACGCTCCACGCGTTCGAGAAGCGCGCGGAAGCCGCCGAGGCCGCGACCGGCATCTACCTTCTTGGTTCGCGCTCCGTTGGAGCCGGCATCACGCCGCCGCCGGGCCTCTACTTCAACGACGATACTTACTTCTACAGCGGCAAGATCGGCGGCGGGCGTACGCTGCCGCTGGGTGGCCTGCTGGTCGCAAATGTCTCCGCACAGAGCTGGATCAATCTGCCGACCACGATGTGGGTCACGCCGGCGAAGATTTTCGGCGGTGACCTTGCCGTCTCCCTCACCACGCCGTTCGGCGAACCGCGCGTCAACGCCAATCTCCTGGTCAACTCGCCGCGGTTCGGGCCGATCGGCGTCAACGCCACTGATGCACAGCTCGACGTGAGCGATTTCTTCGTGAACTCGTTCATCGGATGGCACGCCGGCAATTTCCACTGGCAGCTCGGTGTCGGAGGCGTCATTCCATCCGGCACCTATGTGCCTGGCCAGTTGTCCAACGTATCCCTGAACCGGCCTGCCATCGACGTGTTCGGTGCGATCACGTGGCTTGATCCCGCGATCGGCTGGGATCTCTCCGCAGCCGCAGGGTTCACGTTCAGCAAGGCGAACACCGCCACCGACTACAAGACCGGCAACGAATTCCACCTCGAATGGGCCGCGACCAAATATCTGACCAAGGAATTCACGATCGGCCTGGTCGGCTACTTCTATCAGCAACTGACGCCGGACAGCGGCACCGGCGCGCTCCTCGGTGCATTCGAAGGGCGCGTGGTCGCGCTCGGCGGATCGATCGGCTATATGTTCGAGATAGGAAAGCTGCCGGTATCGACACGCATCAAGGTCTATCGCGAGTTTGACGTGCGGAACCGCATGGAAGGCACCGCGGGTTTCTTCACCGTGGCCGTCCCGCTCGCGATCGACAGCAGCAGCCAAGCTGCGCCCCTGAAGCCAATCAAGGCAAAGTTTTAGCAGCGGGATGCCGAACCATGAGCGGACAGCTTGCGGTCAACACCTCCAGTCTGGACAGTTTCGAAGGCCTTCACAACGCGATCAGAGGATCGCATGTCGAGGTGACGCAACTCGGCCGCGGAAAGTTTCGAGGCTCATTGAGCCATGTCGGGATCGGAGATTTTTCGCTCAGCATCGGCTCGTTTTCCGTCGGCGTTCGCACCCAGCGCGTCTCGACCGATGACAAGCTCGTTGTCGGGATGCTGCTGAATTCGGAAGACCGGGTCACCCACTGGTCCTTCGATATGCGTCCGGCGGATGTCCTGATCATGCCGCCCAGCACCGAGCATGACGGAATTTTTCATGGCGCCTCATCCTATGCCGCGATCCGTCTCGATCTTGCCGAGGTCATGTCGCTGTTCAAGGGTGAACCAAGATTGAGCGACCCCGCCGCATGGCTCAACAAAAATGTCTATCAGGCGGACCCTTCGATCGGGATTGCGGCGACGCACCGATTGCCACTGATCATTTCCCGGTTGGCACGGCAACAGAGCGCCTTGTCCGATGCCGTCGCCGATTTCTGGAAGCGCTCGATCATCGATGCCGTCACCGGAACCATCGCGCAATCATTACCGCCTGACACCAGAGGGCTTCTGCCCTCGGCGACGCAGCTGGTCGGGAAAGTCGACGACTATCTCGAAGCCGCCGGCCTTCGCCCCGTGCACGTTTCCGAAATCTGCGCCCATCTCAACGTGTCACGACGGACTCTGCATCGCGCATTCTACGACGTTTTCGGTTTGGGACCGATATCGTTCCTGCGTCACAAGCGGCTTTGCGCCATTCATTCCGTTCTGAGGGAAAGCAATCCTGCGACGGTCACCGTCGCGCAGGTGGCGATCCGGCACGGCTTCATCGAGCTTGGACGCTTCTCTCACTACTATCACTCGCTGTTCGGGGAGTATCCTTCGGAAACGCTTGGCGGCCGCGGGTTCCGCGCGCGCAAGGAGATCGATCAAGATTTTTCCGAAGCGGTTCCGATGAGGACTAACACCAATTAACCGGCCGCTTCCGCGAAACCCGCCGGCGTCAAATTCCCAGATACCAGCTTGCCGCGGTGCGAGAGCAACAGCCGCCGTATGTCCGCGGCTGGTATCGCGGGGCTGAACAGAAATCCCTGTATCTCGGTGCAGCCGAGAATGTACAGCAGGTTTCGCTGCTGCTCGGTCTCGACGCCTTCCGCTGTCGTCGTCATGTCGCTCGCGGCCGCAATGTTCACCACCGCCTGGACGATCGACGACGACGCGCCTGCGCCGGCCAGATCCCTGATGAAAGAGCGGTCGATCTTGATCTTGTCGAATGGAAACCGCTGCAGATAGCTCAGCGAGGAATACCCGGTGCCGAAATCGTCCAGCGCGATGCGTACCCCCAGCTTGCGCAACTGATGCAGCATCTGAAGCGCGCCGTCGTCGTCGCGGATCAGCACCGCCTCGGTGATCTCGAGCTCGAGCCTGGATGCGGCGAGGCCCGAGGCAGCAAGGGCCGCCGCCACGTTGAGCGCCAGCGTCTGGCTCCGGAACTGAACCGGTGAAACGTTGACCGCGACGCGGACCTCCGCCGGCCAGCTGGCAGCCTCGGCGCACGCCGTGTTGAGCACCCAGTGCCCGAGTTCGTTGATCAGGCCGGTCTCTTCCGCGACCGGAATGAACTCCGCGGGCGAAATCATGCCGCGTTCGGGGTGGCGCCATCGCAGCAGCGCTTCGCAGGAGGAGACCTTGCCGTCCTCCAGATTGAGCACCGGCTGATAGTAGGCCTCGAGGCCGCCATCTGATATCGCCTGACGCAATTCGAGTTCCAGGACTCGTCGCGCCTTGGCGCGGGCGTCCATGCCGGCCTCGAAGAAGCGGTAGGTCCGCCGTCCGTCGCCTTTGGCGCCGTACAACGCGAGGTCCGCGTTCCGGAGCAACTGGTCGAGATCGAGCCCATCGCCGGAGGCGAGCGCGATGCCGATGCTGGCATCTGTCGTGATCAGGTGTCCCGCGCACTCGAACGGCGCCCTGATCGCCGCGTAAATTCCTTCAACAAGTTGAGTGGTTTCCGTTTGTTTCTTGATACCGGTTTGAATCACGGCAAACTCGTCACCGCCCAGCCGGGCCGCCACATCTGTATCCTTCAGACACAAGCGCAGCCTTTCGCCTACGCCTTTGAGCAACTCATCGCCGATCGCATGGCCAAGGGCATCGTTGACGCTCTTGAATTCGTCGATGTCGATATAGAATACCGCCAGCTGTTCGCCCGGTCGGACCGCCTTCAGCGCCTGCTCCAGTCGCTCGCGAAACAGGAGCCGGTTGGGCAGGTCGGTCAGCCCGTCATAATGCGCCAGGTGGGCGATTTTCTCGTCAGCGCGGGTGCGTTCGGTGATGTCCTCGATCGTGGCCACCCAGCCACCCGCATTCAGCGGCCGGTTGACGATCTCGATCGCCCTGCCGCCGGGCGCTTCCGTGAGTTGCCGCGTGGCTTTGCCGAGCGACACGGTGCGGATGATGGCATTGCAGAACGCGTCGACATCGCCGTCAAAGGAGCCGGTTTCTTTGCGGTGTTCGATCAAGCGATGCATCGTGCAGCCGGGCTTCGCTACATCCGGCGACAGGCCAAACATATCGATATAGGGCTGGTTACAAATGACGATGCGCGCCGATGCATCATAGAGAACAAGACCTTGCGGGATATTGTTTACGGCAATTGTGAGCTGGCGCCGTTCGGCCGCGAGCCGCTGGTCGGACAATCGATGACGCCTCAGCAGCAGAGCGACGACGAGTGCGAGGATCACGACGAGGGCAAGCAGTACGCGTTCGCGAAGCTCCCACGCCGATGTCGCCATCCCAGCCAAGATCGCCACCGCGATCAGGACAGCACAAAGCGCCAGGCGCCTCACCGTCCCGGTCTTCTCTACAGGATTCGCAGAATCGCCCGGCATGCCGCTATCGAAAGTCACCTGGTCCGTCCCAGCGTGACATCGTTACGCACGACAAATGGAAGGCGGGTTACAACATGCGGTTAGCAATCGGTTACCGCGATACGCGGACTGATACTTGATCTCGAGTCCGGTACCGGACGTTGCCGGCCCCAGTCAAATCCGGGCCTCTCCCCCGACGTGGTAAACGAATGATTAATCCAGAGCCGATCGCACGTGCGCGCACAAATGCAGAAAAGCGCTGATTTTCCTGCACAACTGGCGTGTCGTGGCCGTGGCAGGCGCCTGTTGCAAAACGAAGCCCGAGCGGGATGCGACAGATTTAGCCAATCTGGAACGACGCCGGTTTAACCGTTTCGCTAGTCCCGGCCGCCCATAATGCGGCCAGACCAATTTCATGACATGCCAGGTTCAACATCGTGACATCCTTCGGACGTGTGATTTCGGTGCGCGGCTCCCTCGCCCGGGTCGGACTTCTTGCGGTAAGCCAGATGGCTACCTCGGAAGTACGCGCCACTGTCGGCCGCTTCATCAGCATCCGCTGCGCAACTTCCACCATCGTCGCCATGATCACCGACGTAACCTGCGAGGATCTGCCGAGCTCCGATAATTACATTGCCAGCGCGGGCGTCGACCTGCTCGGCGAAATCCTCGGCGGCGATCGCCCGAAATTCCAGCGCGGCGTCACCAACTATCCGACCATCGGCGATGCCGTCGAGCTGATCACCAATCAGGAACTCCGCACGGTCTACGCGCCGACCGGATCAGACCAGATCAATGTCGGCACGCTGCAACAGGACCGCTCGGTCATCGCCTATGTCGACGTCGAGGAAATGCTCTCCAAGCATTTCGCGGTGCTCGGCTCCACCGGCGTCGGTAAATCGACCGGCGTGTCGCTGCTGCTCAACGAAATCCTCAAGTCGCGGCCGAACCTGCGCATCTTCCTGCTCGACGTCCACAACGAATACGGCCGCTGCTTCGGCGACCGGGCGTTGGTGCTCAACCCGCGGAACCTGAAACTGCCGTTCTGGCTGTTCAATTTCGAGGAGATCGTCGACGTGCTGTTCGCCGGCCGCCCCGGCGTGCCCGAAGAGCTCGATATTCTCGCCGAAGTCATTCCGATGGCGAAGGGCATCTACACCCAATACCAGAACGCCGACCGCGTCGGCCTGAAGCGGATCGATCCCAAGGCGATCGGCTACACCGTCGATACGCCGGTGCCGTATCGCCTGGTCGATCTGATTTCGCTGATCGACGAACGGATGGGCAAGCTGGAAAACCGTTCGTCGCGCATCATCTATCACAAGCTGATTTCGCGCATCGAGACCGTGCGCAACGATCCGCGCTACACGTTCATGTTCGACAACGCCAATGTCGGCGGCGACACCATGGCGGAAGTCATCAGCCACCTGTTCCGCCTGCCCGCCAATGGCCGGCCGATGACCATCATGCAGCTCGCCGGCTTCCCCGCCGAAGTCGTCGATTCCGTGGTGTCGGTGCTGTGCCGCATGGCATTCGATTTCGGCCTCTGGAGCGACGGCGTCTCGCCGCTGCTGTTCGTCTGCGAAGAGGCGCATCGTTACGCCGCCGCCGACCGCAATATCGGCTTCGGCCCGACCCGCAAGGCGGTCTCGCGTATCGCCAAGGAAGGCCGCAAATACGGCGTCTATCTCGGCCTGGTCACGCAGCGTCCGGCCGAACTCGACGCCACCATCATCTCCCAGTGCAACACGCTGTTTGCGATGCGCCTTGCCAACGACCGCGACCAGGCGCTGCTGCGCTCGGCCGTCTCGGACGCCGCCGCCAATTTGTTGTCGTTCGTGCCCTCGCTCGGCACCCGCGAAGTGCTGGCCTTCGGCGAAGGCGTGGCACTGCCGACCCGGCTGCGCTTCAAGGAAGTGCCGATCCACCAATTGCCGCGCAGCGAGGCCACGATTGCGACCGCGCCGTCGGTCGCCGCCGGCCACGACATGCATTTCGTAAGCGCCGTGCTGGACCGCTGGCGTGGCGCGACCTCGCATCGCGACGTCCCCAACGATCCCATGATCAGCGAACGGCCGGCCGCACGAACGCTGGAACCGCGCCCGGTCGAGGCGCCGATGCTGCAGCCGTCGCTGGGGCTAGATCCCGATCGGTTCTCGCTGCTGAAGAAGCCGCTGCGCTAACGGCGCTGCGGTGCCGCGAGGCGATGGGTTTCCCAAGCGTTCAACCCATTGGGGCTGATCGGACAGGCGAAGGCCGACCCGGCACCCTCCAAACCAAAATATCGAAAACAACCCCATGCAAAGAAAGGAACCCTATGGAAACAAAAGGGGTTCGCTGGCAGGGATGCTGGCCCACAAAAACATTTTGACACGTCGGGCAAATCACCGGCACTACTGCATCATCACGCAATCTGCAAAAATCATCGTGCGGCGATCCATCATTTCATTTCTTTCTAATTTCCAGTCTACAGCTCGGTGGTGGAAGATGCTCTTGGACTGCTGCCCACTTGCTGGTTAGCCGCGCTTGGCGAACTCCTCGGTTGCGATGCGAACTGCCTGCTGCGTCGTTGGATAGCCGCAATAGGCGGTTAGGTTTATGAGCGTTTCCAATACCTCTTCCCGCGTCGCGCCGACGTTCAAGGCGGCGTTGATATGCACGCGAAGCGGAATCTCGGTCGTGGCAGACCCAATGGCCGCCAGCGCCGCGCAGGCGCTGAGTTCTCGGGACTTCATGTCGATGCCACTCCGTGAAAATATCTCGCCATAAGAATGCTCGACGATCATTCGGCCGAGATCCGGGGCGACATCATCGAAACTGCGGACCACGGCATCGGCCGACGAACCGGAGGTTTTCGCAAGGGTCGCCCGGCCGCGTTGCAACCGGTCGGTGCGGCTTTGGGTCTCAATCGGTAGGGCTATATCCGCCCCCATCCCTTGCGATCCGGCAGCGAAGACAGTTTTGGCGACGGAGAAAGCGTTGAGCGCTGACGGGAAACCCCGATAAACGCTAAGCTGGATCAGTACTTCGATGATTTCCTCCCGCGTCACGCCGTGGGCAAGCGCACCCGCTATATGAAGTCGGAGCGTGGCCGCGCGATTGCCGCTGGCCGCAAGGATGGCGATAATGGCGAGCAGCTTGGCCTTCTGGTCGAGGCCGTCGCGCGCCAGCATCTCGCCAAAAGCGAATTCGATGGAAAGTCGGGCCAAGTCGGGTGAGCCGGCGGCAATGCCGTCGAAATAGGCCTGCACATCGCCGCCACAAAGCCGTTGGATTGCCGCCAATCCGGCCTGTCCGCGAGTCCGCCCATCGTCCGCAGCAGGTTCGATTGGTTCGAACGTGATCTTTCGCTCGGCGAACACGGCGCGAACGATGCCGATCGCGTTGATGGTGGGCGGGAAGCCGAGCAGCGCGACCGACACAAACATCAGCTCGACGAGTGCCCTGGGTTCGCCGCCGGCGTTGAGGAAGCCGGCCACATGAAACTTCAACTGAGGCTGGGCGCTTCCGTCGGCAAGGAGCATTGAGATAGTGCACAATTGTCTTAGCGGCAGTTCGAGGCCCGGACGCGACAGGACGTCTCCATAGGGATACTCGACAGTGAAGCGTGACAGGTCAGCGGATATCTCCGCGAGACTGTTGATCGGTCCGTCGAAGTTCTCTCCGCCAATCCGGCGCAAGATTCCGATCCCGCGCGAAAAACGATCCTCTTTGGATGTTTCGGTCATGGCATAGGCTTTCTGACTGATCGCAGCGAGCAAACCTGCCGTGGCGAAAAGACCTGCCTCAAATAGACTACGGCGAGATCTGCCTGTGCGTTGCATCTCCACTGCTGCGGTAGTGCGATGTGACATCGGCAATCTCTGATTTTAAGCGACCTGAACTAACGGGATGATGATCTTGGGAAGACAATCACGCATAGCTCGCAATGAATCCAATTCATATATATTATGGTCGTTATGAAGGTTCTTCATTTACACAGGATCGATCTCAACCTCCTCGTCGTGTTCGATGCGCTCATGGCCGAGGAACACGCCACGCGAGCGGCCGAACGGATAGGCCTCACACAGCCGGCGGTAAGCCACGCCCTCAATCGCCTGCGCGCTCTGTTCAGTGATCCACTATTTGTCCGCTCGCCGCGTGGCATGACGCCGACGCCCGCGGCTCTGGAGGCTGCTCCGGCGATCCGATCCATCCTTGAGCAAGTTGAAGGTGTCCTGCTTGGCGGCCGGGTATTCGATCCGAAAGAAAGCACACGGCAATTCGTGCTTGGCCTATCGGACTACGCGGCTTTCGTGCTTCTGCCGCGCCTGACGGAGCGCTTGGAGCGGGAGGCCCCCGGCGTGTCGCTCATCGTGCGCAACACCAGCCGAGGCGTCGGCCTCCCGATGCTTGATGACGGGATAGTCGAACTGATTGCCGGAAACTTCCCAGTGCCGCCCTCGCATATGCGCGAGGAACTGCTCTACGAAGAGGATTTCGTTTGCGCTGGCCGGGTCGGAAATCCTGCGCTCGACCGTTCGCTGGACCTCGAACGCTATCTTTCGCTCCGTCATCTTCAGGTGTCGATGAAGGGTGAGCCGCACGGCTATGTGGATGCGGTTCTGCGCGGCAAGAACTTGAAGCGAAACGTAACGGTCACCGTCGGTCACTTCCTGATGGCACCGCATCTAGTCGGCACATCCGACCTCGTGGCAACGGAGCCTCGGCGTTTGTTCGGTCCACTCGCCGGGAGATTACCCCTTCAGCTCTCGCCGCCGCCGATCGATATCCCGTCGTTTCGAGTGGTTCAAGCTTGGCATGCGCGAAACGATGCTGATCCTGGACACAAATGGCTGCGGCAGGTTGTAAGAGAAATCGGACAGTTGGTGGACTGCACCCATAAGTGAGACACGGTAATTTCTGTGACAGGTTATCCTGGAGGGAATTAGGAATTACGGAGACAGCGAACCCACCTGCCGGGATCAAGTCCGGGCATATAGCTCAGCAGGAGACGCTGTGTTTTGACGCGTTTTCTCGAAGCGGTATCCACTTCGCTCGAAAACGCTCTATATGGTTCAGCCATCAGCGCCGCATCACGCGGCCAGAAGCCGGAACCATTCCATGACGCAGCCTGTTGCAAAGCGATTTCCTACCCCCTCCCTCGACAAGCTGCCGGAAGATATCCGCACCCGTATCCTTGCCGTGCAGGAGAAATCGGGCTTCGTCCCCAATGTCTTTCTGACTCTGGCCTACCGTCCCGACGAATTCCGCGCGTTCTTTGCCTATCACGATGCGCTGATGGAAAAGGACAGCGGCCTGACCAAGGCCGAGCGCGAAATGATCGTGGTGGCGACGTCCAGCGCCAACCAGTGCCATTACTGCGTGATTGCCCACGGCGCGATCCTGCGCATCCGGGCGAAGAACCCTGTCATCGCCGACCAGATCGCCGTCAACTACCGCAAGGCCGACATCACACCGCGCCAGCGCGCCATGCTCGACTTCGCCATGAAGGTGAGCCAGGAGGCGAACACGGTTTCCGAACAGGATTTTACCGAGATCGCCGGCCACGGATTCTCCGACGACGACATCTGGGACATCACGGCGATCTCCGCGTTCTTTGCGCTGTCGAACCGGCTGGCCAACGTTACCGCGATGCGGCCGAACGACGAGTTCTACATGATGGGGCGGCTGCCGAAATAGCCCGCGGTCGTCATGCGCAGGTTCCATGACACTCTGCGGGGATAGGCCTGCGGGCATGCGCACCAACATTTTATGTTGGAAGCACGGCCGGCATGCTAAACAGCACCATAACCTTTGCGGACCGACTGCAGTGAAGCCCCAGCTGCCCATACAAAGGGATGACGAGCACGTCGTGGTCAAATTCCGGCCGCGCACCTCGGCCCATCCCCCCAGCCGGCGGGACGAGCCCGCCGCGGCCAATGCCCAGCCGCCCGCCCCGACCAATGGCCAACCGGCGGCAAACGATCTGTCCCGCTACGAACGGTCCCGTGACGAGCCGGACGACTTCCGTCATCGCATGCTGGCCAACATTGCGGCCCTGGCCTTCACGATGGCGCTGACGGTGATCGGTATATGGCTCGCGATCAGCATTGCCGATCTGCGCAAGACCCAGGATTGCGTGCTGATGGGACGCCGGGACTGCGCCCGGATTTCCGCGATGCCGCACAGCTAGAAGGCAGGCCTAAACGGCCGTTTTTGCCTATAAATCGGTCCACGGTGGGGTTGCCAACCTCCATTGAACTCAGGGCTGCGCTCCGATATACGGGCTCTCGACTCCGGCCGGGGGAAAAACGCCGCGCCCGCCTCCTCCTAGCCGTCCCGGATTTATCTCCAGTATATCAAAGGCTTAATGATGTCTTCTACATTCGATCAGATCGCCAACATTATCGCCGAGACTTGCGACATTCCGCGCGACACGATCAAGCCGGAGAGTCACGCTATCGACGATCTGGGCATCGACAGCCTGGACTTTCTCGACATCGCCTTTGCCATCGACAAGGCGTTCGGGATCAAGATGCCGCTCGAAAAGTGGACCCAGGAGGTCAACGACGGCAAGGCCACGACCGAACAGTACTTCGTGCTGAAGAACCTCGCCGATCGGATCGACGAACTGGTCGCAGCCAAGAACGCGGGCACGGGCGCGTAACCGCCCACCATGAATCTTGATTATTTCCAGCTGATCGATCGGATCGTCGACCTCAACCTCGGCGAACGGACGATTGTGGTCGAAGCCCAGGTTCCGGAAAAGCACACCATTTTCGAGGGGCACTTCCCCGGCTTTCCAATCATGCCCGGCGTCCTGCTGACCGAAGCGATGGCGCAGAGTTCGGGCTGGCTTTTGCTCGGCGTGCTGAAGTTCGAGCGCATGCCGTTCCTGGCCATCGTCAAGGAAGCCAAGATGCGGGGTTTCGTCAGCCCCGGTCAGTTGCTGACGATCGAAGCCAAGGTCGAGCACGAAGGTTCCGGCTTTGCGGTCACCAAGGCCAAGGGCCGCATCGGCAAGGATCTGAAGTGCAGCGCTGAAATAACCTTCGGCCTTACCCCATTCCCCGACCCTGCGTTTCGCGTCCACATGGACGCGATGGCCGAAAAGATCGGGTTCCCCATGCAGGTGCTGAAGCATGACTGAACCCACGGCATCGGGTGCCAAGGAAGTCTGGATCACCGGCATCGGCATCGTGTCCTCGCTCGGTGAGGGACTGGACGCGCATTGGGATGCGCTGAACCAGAAGCGCATCAATGTCGACGACAAGCGCTTCGCGCCTTACATCGTCCATCCCCTCGCCCCGGTCAGCTTCGACGCCCAGATCCCGAAAAAGGGCGACCAGCGCCAGATGGAAGCCTGGCAGCGCATCGGCACCTATGCCGCGGGGCTGGCGCTGGATTCCGCCGGCGTCAAAGGCAACCAGGAAATCCTGGGACGGATGGACATGATCGTGGCAGCCGGCGGCGGCGAGCGCGACATTGCCGTCGACCTCGCGATCATGAACGCCGACGCCAAGGGCAATTCGAGTCCGGCCTTCCTCAACGAACGGCTGATGAATGATTTGCGGCCGACACTGTTTCTGGCCCAGCTCTCCAACCTGCTCGCCGGCAACATCGCCATCGTCCATGGCGTGTCCGGAACCTCGCGCACTTTCATGGGCGAGGAAGCAGCCTCCATCGATGCGGCGCGGATCGCACTGGCGCGGATCGAATCCGGGCAGAGCGAGATCGCGCTGGTCGGCGCCGCGCATAATGGCGAGCGCCCCGATCTGCTCATCCTCTATGAATTCGGCGATTTCAATCTGACCGAGAAATACGCCCCGGTGTGGCAGCGCGACGACAAAGGCGGTTTCGCGCTCGGCTCCGCCGGCTGCTTCCTGGTGATGGAATCCCGCGAGCACGCCGAAGCCCGTGGCGCCAAGCCCTACGCCCGGCTGACCAAGGTGGTCGCCGACCTCGCCCAGCGCAAGCAACCCGGCGCGGTGACGAAATCGCTGGAAGCGCTGTGGCCGAAGCTCGGCGTCACCGGCGATGCCGGCAACCTGATTACCGGCGCGACCGGCGTCGGACCGGTGACGTCGGAAGAAAAGGAATTCCTGCGCCAGCATCCCGGCTTTGCCGTGCGCGCGACCGGGACGATGTTCGGCCACACGCTGGAAACGCAGTTTCCGCTGGGACTGGCGCTGGCGGCACTGTCGCTGTCGCGCGGCGCGCTGTTTCCGCCCAACGATCCGACCGGGCTCGAGGTTGAAAAGCCTGGTGTGCCGGACCAGATTGTGGTGCTCGGGGCCGGTCACTGGCAGGGCGAAGGCATGGCGCTGGTCGAGGCCATCAAGTAGCGCGTGATCCGGAGCCACATCGCTGTTCGGGCGGGATCACGCCGAGACCATGAAATGAGCGCGCGAGCGCTTGCAGTTGCGGCGCAGCATCGACGGGGGAAACATGTCAGCACCACGCGATAAATTCGGCAGGCCGATCGTCGTCGTCACCGGCATGGGCGTCGTGACGTCGCTTGGCGCCGGCAAGAAGGACAACTGGACGAGGCTGACCGCCGGCGAATCCGGCATTCGCACCGTGACGCGCTTTCCGATCGACGGCCTGAAGTCGACGATGGCGGGCACGGTCGACTTCGTCAGTGTCGATCCCGTCTCCTCGACGGGACTGACCGAGCAGCTGGCTAAACTGGCGACCGAGGAAGCGCTCGAACAGGCCGCCATCGGCGGCAAGGCCGACTTCCCCGGGCCGCTGTTCCTCGCGGTGGCGCCCGTCGAGGTCGAGTGGCCGCAGCGGCTGGAACTCGGGCGCGCGATCGGAAAGACCGATTTCGGCTATGAAGACGTGCTGCGCGTCAGCGGCGGCGGCCGGTTCTCGGCGTTCCATCACCGTTTCATGTTCGGCTCGGTGGCAAGCCATCTGGCCGAGACCTACGGCACCAAGGGCTCGCCGATCTCGCTCTCCACCGCCTGCGCATCCGGCGCGACCGCGATCCAGCTCGGCGTTGAAGCGATCCGCCGCGGCGACGCCGATGCGGCCTTGTGCGTGGCGACCGACGGCTCGGTCAATCCGGAAGCCCTGGTGCGGTTCTCGCTGCTGTCGGCGCTATCGACCCAGAACGATCCGCCGCAAGCAGCTTCAAAACCATTCTCAAAGAACCGCGACGGTTTCGTCATGGCGGAAGGCGCCGGTGCGATGGTGCTGGAAAGCTATGAGTCCGCAACGGCGCGCGGCGCAAGGATATTGGGCGTCGTCGCCGGCTGCGGCGAACTGACCGACTCCTTCCACCGCACCCGCTCCAGCCCGGACGGCAAGCCGATCATCGGCTGCATGCGCAAGACGCTGGCGGATGCCGGCCTCGAGCCGGAGCAGATCGACCATATCAACGCGCATGGCACCGCGACGCCGGAAAACGACAAGATGGAGTACAACACCACCGCCGTCGTGTTCGGCGATCATTTGCCGAAGATCCCGGTGTCGTCGAACAAGTCGATGGTCGGGCACACGATTTCAGCCGCCGGCGCGGTCGAGGCCGTGTTCTCGCTGCTGACGCTCGAGCATCAGCGGATTCCGCCGACCATCAACTACGAGGTTCCGGATCCGGCCATTTTGTTCGACGTGGTCGCCAACGAAGCGCGCGACGCCCGCGTCACCGCCGTGATGTCCAACTCGTTCGGCTTCGGCGGGCAGAATGCCTCGCTGATCCTGACGCGTGAACCGGCCTAGCAGCTGCGCGAGACTGGTTCTGATTGCATCAGAACCAGTCTTCAGTCATTTGGCTTGACGCGTTTTCTTTACGCGAACCGGTCCCCACTTCACTTGAAAACGCTATAGCTTTTCGTCATGAACCGCCTGCTCCTTCGCACCAAGGCGCGCCTGCGCGACGCCGCCAAGCCAGCCACGGAAGCCGCCGTGGGCGCGCTGACGATCGCCCTGCTGCGCACCACGCGCTATTTCGATCCGGACAAGACCGCCAATTTCTTCGGCCGCGTCACGCGCTTCATCGGCCGCAGGCTGCGTGAGGACCGGATCGGCCGCGAGAACCTCACGGCCGCCTTCCCGGAAAAATCGCCGGAAGAGATCGAGAAGATCCTGGCCGGCGTCTGGGACAATCTTGGCCGCATCGGCGCCGAATTTGCCCATCTCGATCACATCTGGGATTACGACGTCGATCATCCGGACAAGCCGAGCCGCGTCGAGTTCGGCCCGCGGACCAAGCAGATCTTCGATACGCTGCGGGACGACGGCAAGCCGGCCATCATCTTCGCGAGCCATCTCGGCAATTGGGAAATACCGGCGCTCGGTGCCGTTGCGCACGGGCTCGATTGCGCGATCCTGTTCCGGCGGCCCAACAGCGAATCCGCCGATCGCGCGATCGAGCGGATCCGCGCCGTCAAAATGGGCACGTTGATTCCGGCCGGCCGTGAGGCGCCGCTCAAGCTCGCCGAAGCGCTGCAGAACAACCAGCACGTCGCGATGCTGGTCGATCAGTATCTCGGCAATGGCGTCGATGTCACCTTCTTCGGCCGCAAGACCAAGGCCAATCCGACGCTGGCCCGCCTGGTGCGCCAGGTCGAATGCCCGATCCATGGCGTGCGCATCATCCGCCTGCCCAACCATCGCTTCCGCGCCGAACTCTCCGAAGAGGTCAAGCCGGTGCGCGACGCATCGGGGCAGATCGACATCGCCGGCACGATGCAGGCCGTGACCTCTGTCATCGAGGGCTGGGTGCGCGAATATCCGGACCAGTGGCTGTGGCTGCACCGAAGGTGGCGGTGAGTGATCTGCGGTAGCCTGCTTAGCCGCCGAACACCAAGCCGAGGTTCCACGCCTTCATCGCGACGGTCGCCCCCAGGACAAGGATGATCTGCAGCAGCGTGCGCGTTGAAAAGAACGTGAGGATGTTGGTCATGAGATGCTCCCGGCGGCAGCTATAGAATCTGCCTCGGGTTCCGGCAACAGTAGCGCACCAACATCCGGGATCTTACGGCATTGCCCGATATCGCTTTGCTCATCGGGGCTACGGCTGCACCGCCGCTGCCGGCCAGACGGGCCTCAGGCGTTGATGTCCGCATAGACGCCGGACCCCTGCGGAACTGAATAACCCGTGTGCCGCTGCGCGATGGCCTTCTGCCCTTCCGCCTGCATCGCCAGGAAGGCGGCATCCAATTGCTGACGGGTATAGCTTGTCGATGCGCTCTGACGTGGCCGCCATGCGGATTGCGAGATCGCTGTGGAAGCCTTCTCGATCGCTCCGCCTACGGCCTTCGCGATGCGCTCCGCGCGAGATTGCGCCAGATCAGGGCCACCGTTCAGGCCGGGCGGGTCTCGCAAGTCTCCGACCGTTGCCGCGGCGGCGTTCGTCATCACCGACGACCCGCCGTTATAGAGGGTGGCAACCACCTTGCCGTTGACCTTGACGGTCGCATAGATATTTTGCGGCGCATTGTCGGGCACTTCGGTAGCGACGGCAGAGCTAGCGGCTTGCGTCGCCAACCACATCATCGCCATCCGGTCGCGCAGCTCGGGATTGTCCTCGATCGAGACGGCCTTCAGTCCGGATGTGTCGAGCTTCTTCAGGTCCGAAACCGGAATGCCCGGCTTCGCCGTTCCTGTTGCGCTTGAGTCCGCCTCGGGCACGGCTAACGCGTCGGCCCGTGTCAACACCGTCGTCGATGAGGTTTGCGCGGGACGCAAATAGCTCCCGGCACCAGCCATACTCGTAATCATGGATACACCCTTCCGCAGCATTCAGGGTGAAGGCAATCGCTATGCCACGCGGAGATGATTGAAAAGACTGGTGTTCCCACTGCCAGACTGGATCGTACTCCGGAAAATCTTGCCGGCAGCGGCAAGCCTTTCCACCTTGGATGAACCGGTGGCGCCGCCACGTCGAGCTTTCTAAGTTGGGCCTAGCGGCGCTGGCATCCTCTCTCCATCGCCAAAGGTTTACATGTTTCCTCCGCAAGCAATGACCCACACGCGCGAATGCTCGCTGCCGATGGCGCCTGCGAGGACGGCGCCCATCGCCAACCCGCCGCTCGGCTCTGCCCGGATGCCGCATGTCCCGTGAAGCAGCGCGGTTGCGCCCTGCACAAGTTCGTCATTGACCGCGCACACCCGGACGTTCGACTGCTCCAGGATTTCGAATGCGCGCGTCCCGATCTGACGCGAGCGCAGCGCATCGCATATCGTAACGCCCGAAGGTTCGATCCGGACCGGCATCCCCGCTTCGCGCGCCCGGGTATATCGTCGGTGGGTGGCCGGCTCGACAACATAGATCGCAGCGGAAATAGACCGCGACCGCAGGGCAAGAGCGACGCCCGCGGCAAGCCCGCCCCCGCCACAGGCAACGACCACCGCATCGGAAGCCGTACTGCTCGCCTCAATGGCTGCTGCCACCTCAGAACCAAGCGTATAGCTTCCCGCAATCATCTCGATGTCTTCGAAGGCATGCAGGTTACGCCAACCGCGTCCTCGCGCTTCCGCCTGTGCACGTGCAGTCAACTCCGACCGCTCGGCGATCTTTATTTCAGCTCCGGTTCTCCGCGCCTGTTCTCGTTTGAAATCCGGTGCGTCGCTGGGCATAATCAGACAGGCTGGTTTGTCGAGCACCTGAGCCGCCAAACCAACCGCGATCGGAAAATTTCCTGCTCCGGCAGCAACAACACCTCGCTCGGCGTTTCCTACCCCAAGTACGGCACCACGAAACTTGAACGATCCGCTGCGTTGAACGGTCTCGTCCTTGACGTGGATCATCCGCCCGACTTGTGCGTCCAGCACGGGCGAGGATCGCACCGGAGTCTCTAAGACTTGGCGAGCAATGAATTGGAGATCGCCGGGGGAAGGAACGATCAACGGACCAGGCATTTTCGACTTAGCGGCAAATGCGAATGAACATCACCGCTTATCAGGCAGATTCACATATCTGTCTAATCAGCTGTTGTGACGGTCCGATTTTTCTCGTGAAAGCTGACCTGGAATATTTCGCCGCGCGATCGTGCCTGCAGATCCTACTTCCCCGTCTTCACCCGGGTCCAAAGCCGGTTGATGACGCGCTGGGTCGCGGGATCGCGGGCGTTGATCACGAACAGCTTTTTCTGGATCGCCTCGTCCGGATAGATGTTCTTGTCATTGAGGATTTTCGGATCAACCAGCTTCTGGCTCGCCAGATTGCCGTTGGCGTAGGACAGGAAATCCGAGTTCTTGGCGGCGATCTCCGGCCGGTAGAGGTAATTGATCAGCTCATAAGCTTCCGCGACGTTCTTGGCGTCGGCCGGGATCGCGAGATTGTCGAAGAACATCTGCGCGCCCTCCTTCGGAATCGTGTAGCCGATCTCGACATCGTTTTTGGCCTCCGCCGCGCGACTGCGCGCCTGCATGATGTCGCCCGACCATCCCACCACGAAGCAGATTTCACCCGACGCCAGCGCACCCAGATACTCCGACGAATGAAACTTGCGGACATAGGGCCTGATCTTTGTGACGAGATCCGCGGCCTTCTCCAGATCGGCCTGCTTGGTCGAGTTCGGGTCGATGCCGAGATAGCTCAAGGCAGCCGGCAGAATGTCGTCGGCGGAATCCAGCATGTGGATGCCGCAGTCTTTAAACTTGGCGAGGTTCTCCGGCTTGAAGACGATATCCCAGCTGTCGATTTTGGCGTCAGCGCCCAAAATCTTCTGCGCCGTTTTGACGTTGTAGCCGATCCCGGTGGTGCCCCACATGAAATTGGCGCCGTAATTATTGCCGGGATCGTAGGTCGCGAGTTGCTTCGTCACCACCGGCCAGGCGTTGGCGAGGTTGGGCAGTTTCGACTTGTCGAGCTTGAGGAAAACCTTTGCCGTGATCTGACGCTGCAGGAAATAGCCGGTGGGAACGACGACGTCGTAACCGGATTTTCCAGCGAGCAGCCGCGTCTCCAGCGTCTCGTTGGCGTCGAAGGTGTCGTAAGTTACCTTGATGCCGGTTTCCTTGGTGAAATCCTCCAGCACGCCAGGCGCCATGTAGTTCGACCAATTGTAGAAATTGACCGTGCGCTCTTCGGCTCGGGCCGGCGACAACAACAGGATCGCGGCAACCGCGCCAATGAAACCAACAACATTGCGGGTCCGGTCGTGCATCTCGTCTACCTCTTCCGGCGATGCACCGCGTCCGACAAACGCTCCAGCGCCGTGTCCAGGGTGGCGTCCTTCTTGGAGAAACAGAAACGCACCACCGACGTCACGGCATCCTGTTCGTAGAAGGCCGACACCGGAATCGCGGCGACCTTGTAGTCGTTCACGATGCGATGGCAAAATTGCACGTCGGTCTCGTTGAGTCCGAGCGGCGACAGGTCGACGGTCAGGAAATAAGTGCCTTGTGATTTAAGGACGGGAAAGCCGATGCTCTCGAGCCCCTTCGTCAGGCGATCCCTGCTCCGCGCCAGCTCCTTGCGCATGTCGTAAAAATACTCGGCCGGCTTGTCGAGACCGTAGGCGACGGCGGCCTGCAAATTGGGCGCGGTCGTGAAGGTGAGAAACTGGTGCACCTTCGCTGCCACGCGCAGCAGCGGCGGCGCGGCGCAGACGAAGCCGATCTTCCACCCCGTCAGCGAAAAGATCTTGCCCGCGCTGCCCACCTTGATGGTGCGGTCGCGCATGCCGGGGATCGTGATCAGCGGGATATGCTCGCGGCCGTCGAAGGTAACGTGCTCCCAGACCTCGTCGCAGATCGCGATGGTGTCGAACTCCTGGCAGAACCGCGCCAGCAATTCGAGGTCCTCGCGCGGATAGACTACGGCGGCCGGATTGAGCGGGTTGTTGAACAGCACCGCCTTGGTCTTGTGATTGAAGACGCTGCGCAGCATCTCCTCGCTGAGCCGCCAGTCCGGCGGCTCGAGGCGCAACAGCCGCGGGATGCCGCCGGCCTGCCGGATGATGGGCAGGTAGCTGTCATAGACGGGCTGGAAGCAGACGACTTCATCGCCGGGTTCGACGACGGCAAGAATGGAAGAGGTCAACGCCTCGGTGCCGCCCGACGTCACCATCACTTCGCTCATCGGATCAAGCGAGAGGCCGTGCCAGCGTCCATAGTGCGACGCGATCGCCTGCCGCAGCTCCGGAATGCCCATCATCGACGGGTATTGGTTATAGCCGTTGATCGACGCGTCCGCGGCCGCGCGCCTGATATCCTCAGGCCCGGGATCATCAGGAAAACCCTGGCCGAGATTGATGGCGTTATTGTCGCGCGCGGCTTGCGACATCGCCTCGAAGACGGTGACGGGAAGGTCGGCGAAGACCTTGTTCATGGAGGTCATTTTTTCAAAGCAGTCCCTGGAAAACTCAACCGCCGGCCTTGGTCTGCAATCCCGCAGCCTTCCAGCCAATGATGCCGCCCGCCAAATGCTTGTCATAGGGAAGCCCCGCGGCCTGCGCCGCCAGCGACGCCGTCACCGAGCGCTTGCCGGAACGGCAGGCGAAAACCACCTGCTTGCCCTTGGGGTCCGGAATGGCCGCCGGATCGAACGACTGCAGCGGAACCACCACGGCGCCAGGATAGGCTTCCACGGCGACCTCATTCGGCTCGCGCACGTCGACGAGCAGATAGCGTCCCTCCGCCATCCCCTTTGCGACATCTTCCGGCATCAAATCGTGCACCTGATGGTCCGCCACGTAATATCCTCCCGACATCCTGCTTTGAGGGGTCCCGCCCGCCAGCCGGGCGCCAAAGTCGCCTCTGGCGCGGCGAAAATCAAGCGCTGCGAACGGTTTAAAGGGCCATCGAAACGCGGTCACGCGGCCCCCGCGCATGGCGCCATTTATTCTCTCGCGGCGGTGTTTTCAGGTCGGAAGTTGCCTTGCTATCGGCCAGGCCCCGACCGGCGTTTGCGGACCGGTCACCCTGTACCCCCGTCGCAGGTAGAATCCCTTGGCATTTGTGCTTGCTTCGGCGCGAACCACCTCAAAGCCGCGTCCACGCATCAGCGCTTCGAGCCGGTCAAGTAACCCGGCGCCGACGCCCTGCCCGGCATATTCGGGGGCCGTATACAGCCCCTCAAGGACGTCGCCGTGGATGGCGCCCCACCCGGCCACGACGCCATCCAGTTCGGCAATCCATATTTCCAGGTCGCGAAGCTTCCGCTCCATGCCCGCGACGGTGAGCCGGCCCGCCCACGCCTCGGCGTTTGCGACCGGCATTTTCGGCGGCGCCAACTCAAGGATCGATCGTCGCCGAATCTCGAACAGAAGCGCCGCGTCGTCGAACGTAGCCAGGCGGTGAATGGCAGCAGCAGCCATGTGACGTGTGATCCAGCGGCGGGACACGAGTCCCGCGCGCGGACGTTATAGCAGGTCACAGCGCCTAGATCGTCACCTGCGTTCCCACCTCGACCACGCGCCCGGTCGGGATCTGGAAATAGTCGGTGGCGTCGTTGGAGCTGCGGCTCAGCGCGATGAACAAATGATCCTGCCAGCGCGGCATGCCCGAATGCGCGGCCGGCTTGAGCGCACGGCGCGACAGGAAAAACGACGTCGCCATGATGTCGAACTGCCAGCCGAGCTTGCGGGCGAGCGCCAGCGTTCTGGGCACATTGGGCTGCTCCATGAAGCCGAACCGCAGCGTCATCTTGGAGAAGGTCTCGCTCAGTTGCTCCATCCGGATCCGTTCGGAATCATCGATCCGCGGCGTCGGCGCGGTTTCGATGGTGAGAATGACGTTCTTTTCGTGCAGCACCTTGTAATGCTTCAGGCTGTGCATCAGCGCGGTCGGCGCACTCTCGGGGTCGCTGGTCAGGAACACCGCCGTACCGGGGACCCGCTGCGGCGGCCGCTTTTCCAGCATCGCCGCCAGTTCGACCAGCGGGAATTCCAGCTTGCGCGATTTCTCGAACAACAGCCGGCTGCCGCGCCGCCACGTATACATCAGCAGCATCACGATGCCGCCCAGCGCCAGCGGCACCCAACCCCCTTCGAACACCTTCAGCAGATTGGCCGCAAGGAAAGTGAGATCGAGGAACAGGAACGGCGCGATCAGCGCGGCGGCCGCCACCGCCGACCATTTCCAGACCCGCCAGACCACGACAAAGCCCATCATCGCCGTGACCACCATGGTCCCGGTCACGGAAATTCCATATGCCGAGGCCAGCGCGCTGGAGGAGCGGAATAGCAGCACCAGCAGAATCACCGAAATGAACAGCAGCAGATTGATGCGCGGAATGTAGATCTGGCCGGAATGCGACTCCGAGGTATGGCGGATCTCAAACCGCGGCATCAGGCCGAGCTGGATCGCGGTGCGCGTCAGCGAATAGGCGCCGGTGATGACGGCCTGGCTCGCGATCACGGTCGCGAGCGTAGCAAGCGCCACCATCGGGATCAGCGCCCAATCCGGGAACATCAGGAAGAACGGGTTTTCGATGGTCTTGGGATCGCCGATCAGGAGCGCGCCCTGCCCGAGGTAATTCAGCGCCAGCGACGGCAGCACGATGGAGAGCCAGGCGGTCTGGATCGGCCGTTTGCCGAAATGGCCGAGATCGGCGTAGAGCGCTTCCGCGCCGGTGACGGCGAGAAACACCGCGCCAAGCGTCACGAAGCCGATCACGCCATGATGGGTCATGAAGGAAACCGCATGGAGCGGGTTGAGCGCCAGCAGCACTTCGGGATGACGCATGATCTGCGGCAGAGCGGCAACGGCGATGACCGCGAACCAGACGCACATCACCGGCCCGAAGAACGTGGCGACCCGCGCGGTGCCGCGCGACTGAACCGCGAACAGCACGATCAGAATGATCACCGTGAGCGGCACGACGTAGTGGTCGAATGTCGAAGTGACGAGCTTGATGCCTTCGATCGCCGACAGCACCGACAGCGCCGGCGTGATGACGGCATCGCCGTAAAACAACGCGCCACTGATGATCCCGAGCAGCACGATCGCGGCGGCGCCCTTGCTGTTGCTGACGCCGCGCTGCGCCAGCGCCATCAGCGCCAGCGTTCCGCCTTCGCCGTTGTTGTCCGCACGCAGCAGGATGACGACGTATTTCAGCGTCACCACGACGACCAGCGCCCACAGGATCAGCGAGAGAACGCCGAGGACCGCCTGAGGATCGGCGCTGCTTGTGCTGCCGCTCGCCGCCACAATGGCCTCGCGCAGCGCGTAGAGCGGGCTGGTGCCGATGTCGCCATAGACCACGCCGATGCAGCCCAGCATCAGGGCCTTGAAGCCGGCGGTGCAGTGCGCTTCCCCATGCCCGTTGGCCGCGGGCGTTTCCGCCGCGGTAATCGCAATCTGGGATGACATCAGACAGGCCTCGGTTTTTGCCGCACTGCACAATCAGGAAGTGCAGGCCTATACTCCTGTCGTGAATGCATAGGTTAGCCTGAATTCAGGCCTCCGATATGCATTCAGCGCATGGGTTCCAGGGGGCTGGCAGACCGAAATTTCGTCAGGTAATCAGATAGTTACCTGAGTGCCGACCTCGACGACGCGTCCGGTCGGGATCTGGAAGTAGTCGGTGGCATCGTTGGCCGACCGGCTCATCGCGATGAACAGGTGGTCCTGCCATTGCGGCATTCCCGACTGCGCCGACGGCTTCAGCGAGCGCCGCGAGACGAAGAACGAGGTCGCCATGATGTCGAACTGCCAGCCGAGCTTGCGGGCGATCACCAGCGCCTTGGGCACGTTCGGCGATTCCATGAAGCCGAACCGCAGTCGCACGGTGGCGAATTTTTCGCTGATGGTCTCCATCTTGACGCGTTCGGCCGGATCGACGCGCGGCGTCTGTGCGGTCTCGATCGTCACGATCACATTGTGCTCGTGAAGCACCTTGTTGTGCTTGAGATTATGCAGCAGCGCCGTGGGCACGAAATTCGGATCGCTGGTCAAAAACACCGCAGTGCCCTTGACGATGTGCGGTGGACGCTTTTCGAGACTCTTGATCAGGTCGATCAGCGGCACCTCGATGCGCCTCGTCTTGGCGATCAGGATCGCCGCGCCGCGGCGCCAGGTCCAGATCATCACCGCCATCGCGACCCCGAACAGCAGCGGCACCCAGGCGCCTTCAAGCAGCTTCAACAGGTTGGCGGTGAAGAACGCCATATCAACAACTACGAGCGGCAGGATCAACGCGGCCGCTGTCGCCGCGCGCCAGTTCCACAATTTCCAGATCACGACAAAGCCCATGATGCCGTCGACGACCATGGTGGTGGAGACGGCGATGCCGTAGGCCGACGCCAGTCCGCTCGAGGTGCGGAACAGCAGCACCAGCAGGATCACTCCCAGCAGCAGCATCCGGTTGACCCGCGGCAGGTAGATTTGCCCGGCATGGGTCTCGGAGGTGTAACGAACCTCGAACCGCGGCAACAGGCCGAGTTGCACCGCCTGCCGCACCAGCGAATAGGCGCCCGTGATCACGGCCTGGCTCGCGATCACCGTGGCCGCCGTCGCGAGCACCACCAGCGGCAGCAGCAGGATTTCGGGGGCCAGCCGGTAGAACGGGCTTACGATCGCCGCCGGATTGGACAGCACCAAGGCGCCCTGCCCGAAGTAATTGATCAGAAGCGCCGGCATCACCAGATAGAACCATCCGGCCTGAATCGGCTTGCGTCCAAAATGCCCGAGGTCCGCATAAAGCGCCTCGCCGCCGGTCACCGCCAGAAACACCAGGCCCAGCGTCACCAGTCCGATCATGCCGTGCGAAAGCACGAACTGGATCGCGTAATAGGGATTGATCGCCTGCAAAACGGTGGGATCGTCGCTGATGTGGATGAGGCCCAAAATCGTCAGCGTCGCGAACCAGACCACCATGACCGGTCCGAACGCCGACGCGACGCGCGCGGTGCCGCTGCTCTGCACCGAGAACAGCAGCACCAGAATGAAGATCGTCAGCGGCACCACATAATGGTCGAGCGCCGGCGCGACGAGCTTGAGACCTTCGACCGCCGACAAAACCGAAATCGCCGGCGTGATCATGGAATCGCCGATGAACATCGAGGCGCCGACGACGCCCAGCGCCATCAACACCCAGCTGCGCCGGCCCAGCGCCCGTTGACCGAGCGCCATCAGGGAGAGCGTGCCGCCCTCGCCATGATTGTCGGCGCGCAGCAGCAGCAGCACATATTTGGCGGTCACGACGATGAACAGCGACCACAGGATCAGGGAGAGTACGCCGAGCACGATCTCGCGCGACACCGGCCCGCCCGCTGCAGCATGGGTTACGGCTTCGCGGAATGCATACAGCGGCGACGTGCCGATGTCGCCGAACACCACGCCGATGCTGCCCAGTGTCAGGGCCCAAAAGCCTGAGGTGACCTGCCCCTCATGGGCCTCGGTGGATGTGGCGCTGACAGTCATGACGCGGGAAACACGCTCTCAATTATTTGATCCGGGCGGCTATCGACGCTTCTGCGTCGCCTGTCAATCATCGCCGAGCATAGCACCGCTGGGGATGCGGCACCCAAGCAAAGCAAATTTCATCACACTATTGGAGAGGTAAGATGGTAGTTACGGCGAATTACGGCTTCAGACCTGGTGGAAGCGGTGGATTTTCGCGCATTAATGTGATGGTCACGCGACGGTTTGCCGGCAACGTCGGATCATCGGGAAACAGCGGTTGACTGTCGGCCTTGCCGGATACGGCAAAGACGTGCGACGGCGGCAGGCCTTCGCGCTCCAGGATCTGACGCACCGTGTTGGCGCGGTCAGCCGAAAGATCGAATGCGCCATAATCGCTTCGCGCCGGCAGGAAGCCTGCCGCCGTGTGGCCGACGATCGACAATCGCAGTGGCGTCGCCTTCAGCGGAACCGCGAGCTTCTGGATCAGCCGGCGGGTGCGGTCATGGGGCACCTTGGAGCCATCGGCAAACATCGACCGCCCTTCCTGATCGACGATCTCGAGATTGAGGCCCTGGCTGGTCTCCTCGAACATAATGTGTTTGGACATCTCGGTCAGTTCCGGCAGGTCCTGCAACGCCTGCCGCAACGACGCCGAAGCCAGCGCGAATTCGCGGTCGACCGTCAGCTTGGCGCCGCTCTCGCGGGTGCGGTCCTTTTCGTCCGGGGTCGGCGTGGCGGAGGCTTCCTCCGGCGAAATATGAGCGGCGCTCTTCAGCTTCGGCCGCGTCGGCAGACCGTCGGATTCGACGATGCCGGAATAGCGCACTTCAGTCTGCACGCCGAACGCTTCGCGCATCGAGCCGGCGACGATTTTCAGCTTATCCTTGTCCTGGCTCGAGAACGCGACCAGCATCACGAAGAAGGCCAGCAGCAACGCCATCAGGTCGGCGAACGTCACGAACCAGCCGTGACCGCCATGTGCCTCTTCGCGTTTTTTCTTGGCCATGCTCTATGTCCGCGCCTGGATGCTGCCTGAGGATCAGGCGGGAGCCAGTTCGCCTTCCTCGTGGCGATGTTTCTCGGGCAGATAGGCCAGCAGCATTTCACGCACCAGTGCCGGGCTCTTGGAGTCGCGGATCATCAGGATGCCGTCGATGATCAGCGTGCGATTGGTCTCCTCGTCGAGCAGCTTGCCATGCAGCTTGTCGGCGATCGGCAGACAGATCAGGTTTGCGACCAGCGCGCCGTACAGCGTTGCCAGCAAGGCGACGGCCATGAAGGGACCGAGTTTTGAAGGATCCTGCATGTTCGAGAACATCTGCACCATGCCGAGCAGCGTGCCGATCATGCCGAACGCCGGCGCGCAGTCGCCGATGGCGCGATAGATCTTCGAACCTTCGTTCAGGTGCATCAGAAAATTGTCGCGATCGCGCTCGAGGTTGTCGCGGATGAATTCGAGATCGTAACCGTCGGCGACGTAGCGGATTCCCTTGGCGAGGAACGGCTCGTTGGTATCGACCTTTTCTAACCCGACCGGACCCTGCTTGCGGGCGATTTCGGCGATACGGGCGAGTTCATCGACCAGGTCGCGCGCCGACAGACGGCTCATCGTGAAGGCGAATTTGGCGCCGAGCGGCATGCCATGCAGGATCGCGCTGAGCGGAAACCGGATCAGCGTCGCCGCGAACGAACCGCCGAAAATGATGATGACGGCGTGGATGTCGTAGAACATCCGGAAATCGCCACCCATCAGGATCAGCGTGCATAGCACGATGGCGCCGGCGACCAGGCCAATGAGCGTGGTGATATCCATTCTGAACTCCGACGCGTACGCGAACGACCCGCCCGTGCTGGACGACGGCGACGCCCATTCGGGGGCCGCGCAAACTGAACCCTACGTCGGCGCTGTTAAAGACGCGTAAAGGTTAAGCCGAGGCTGTGCCGTACAATTGCGAAGGGCCGGCGTCCCGAACGCTGAAAGACGTCCAGAATCGGCGCCATGTGCCGGATTGATGCCGTGGCGCGACTTCAACCTTTTGCTAACCATAAACCGCCGGCCGTCGCGGGACGCGAGGAGCCTTCAATTCTTCCGGTCGGTTCACTGCGCCTGCACACCGATCCCGGCGGACTTGATGATCGGCCACCATTTGTCGATCTCGGCCTTCTGGAAAGCGGCGAGGCCCTCCGGCGTCTGCTGTGCGCGCGGGGCGACGTCGAGCCCCAGCTCGGTAAAGCGTTTCTGGATCGCCGGATCGGCCAGCGCCTCGACGGTTGCCGCGTTGAGCTTGGCAATGATGTCCTTTGGCGTTCCCTTCGGCGCCCAGAAGCCGAACCAGCCCGACATATAAAGTCCGGGCACGCCGGTCTCGTCCGCCGTCGGGATATCAGGCATCGAGGCGGAGCGCGCCACCGACAGATTGGCCAGCGCCTTGATCGCGCCGGCGCGGATTTGCGGCAGCGCCACCGCACCCTGCACAACCAGAAGATCCACCGTACCCGCGACGAGATCGGTCATCGCCGGTCCTGCGCCGCGATAGGGAATGAACTGCACCTTCTGCCGGGTCAGCTTCTCGAACATGACGCCGGTGACGTTGGCAGCCGCGTTCTGGTTGACGAAATTGATCTTGCCGGGATTGGCCTTCATCCAGGTCACGAGTTCGCCAAGCGTGTTCGCCGGCAGATCTTTCTTGGCGACCATCAGCTGGGGGTTGTTGGAGATCAGCGCGATCGGCTCGAAATCCTTTTCCAGATCATAGTCGAGCTTGTAGATGATGCTGCCGACATGGGTGTCCCATTGCCCGATGTCGAAGGTGTAACCGTCCGGTGCGGCGCGAGCGACACGGCCGACGCCGATGCTGCCGCCGGCACCGCCGACATTTTCGATCACGATCGATTGGCCGAGCGTTGCGCGCATCCGCTCGGCCATGATCCGGGCGGCGGCGTCGGTGGATCCGCCCGGCGGAAAGGGAACGACGAGCGTGATGGGGCGCGACGGATAGGTCTGCGCCTCGACCTCCGCGACGCCGGCAATGACAAGCAATGACAGCGCCGCCCAAAAGGCTCTCATGACGTTTCCCCTCGTCTGTGAACGACCCCGGCTTTTGCCGGTGGCCTTTTTCGTTAGTGGATTTCGGCCGAGCGCTTCAGCGCCGCTTTCAGTTTCTCGAGCGTGAAGTCCGGGCTGCGCGCGATCTCCAGGATCGGCGTCTCGCGACGGGCACAAAGTTCGCAGGCATCCGGCACCTTGGCGGCGATGTCGTGCGGGATCACGATCGCGCCGTGGCTGTCGGCATGAATGAGATCATCGGAACGAACGGTCATGCCGGCGACGCGGACTTCGCCGCCAAAATTTTCCGCATGCACCCACGCGTGCGACGGGCCGATCGAGCCAGCCAAGGCCTGGAAGCCCGGCGCCCATTGCGGGATGTCGCGGATCGAGCCGTCGGTGATGACGCCGAGACAGCCGAGCGCCTTGTGCACGTTGCTTTGCACCTCGCCCCAAAACGCGCCGTAGCCGACGTCGGGGCCGTCGATGTCCTGGATCACCGTGATGCGCGGACCGTGGCCGGTGCCCATATACTCGTAATACTCGATGCGCCGCTTCGATGCCTCCTCGGCCGGCAGGCTGGACTTCAGGACCGAGCGGATCGTCACCGTGCGGGCATAACCGACCATCGGCGGCAGATCGGGAAACGGGCAGACCAGCGGCTTGGTGGTGTAGCCGATCAGCCGGCGCTCAGGCGCCACGATTTCCATCGCATTGCAGATCGTCGGCGTGTCGTAGCGGGCCAACGCCTCAAGCACGGAAGCCGGTAGCGGGGCGGAAGCGGACTGGGTCACTGCGTTTCTCTCCTGATTTTTGGGCCGGAATTCTGGGCAGCCGGATATCGCTAAGCCCTATAGCCGAGATTGGGTTCGAACCCAACTCGGCCGGCGCTCATGGCAGCTATCTTGGCAGATATAACGGAAGTCGCTTGGCGGCTCAGTTCAGCCGCGCCGGCCGATCGTCATGCTCGGCGTCGGCCGGAGCCGCCGGGAATACGGTTGCCGGACCGGCGGGTGCCGCGGCATCGGTGGTCGCAGCCGCCAGCGCGGCAGCGGCGTTTCGCTCATGATCGCGATAGGTTTTCCAGCCCCACGGCAGGCTCAACAGATACAGCACCGTCCCGACCGAGAGAATGTACCAGGGATAGCTCACGAGCAGCGCGATGAAGAACACCACCGAGACGAAAACCGGCAGCACCATTTCCGGCGGCACGCGCATGCGCACGGTCTTGCCGGAAAGCACCGGCAGCCGCGACACCATCAGGAATCCGATCAGCAGCGTATAGAACGCGGTCAGTAGGGCCGGCGGCTGCGGGACGCCCAAAAAGACCAGATAGATCGGCAGCATCACGGTCAGCGCACCGAGTGGCGCCGGAACGCCGGTGAAATAATTTGCCGCGAACGCGGGCTTGTTCGGATCGTCGATGCTGGCGTTGAACCGCGCCAGCCGCAGGCCGCCTGAGATCGCATACACCATGGCCGCGATCCAGCCGCCATTGCCGAGTTCATGCAACTGCCAGAAATACAGCATCAGGCCGGGCGTGACACCGAAATTGACGAAGTCCGCGAGGCTGTCGAGTTCGGCACCGAATTTCGACTGGCCCTTGATCATGCGCGCGACGCGGCCGTCGACCCCGTCCAGCACCGCGGCGAAGACGATCGCGGCAACTGCGAGTTCCATGCGGCCTTCGATCGACAGCCGGATCGCCGTCAGCCCGGCGCAGATCGCCAGCAACGTGATGAAGTTCGGCACCAGCATCCGGATCGGAATCGGACGAAACCGGCGGCGGCGCATTTCCGGAGATTTGGGATCGGGTATCATCATGGCTCGCCAATATATAGCAAGCGCCAGCCTGCACCGCCATTGTGGCGGCCGGCAGGCGCCTCAGCCATTCGGATGGTTAATCGGCGCGGAAGGTCCGCCCCTGCTCGCTGGCGCCGCCGAGATCGGCCAGCACGGTCTCGCCGGCGACCGCGGTTTGGCCCTCGGAAACCAGCGATTTGCCGCCTTCGGGCAAATAGACGTCGAGCCGCGAGCCGAACCGGATCAGGCCGAACCGCTCGCCGGCGCCGATCGTCTGCCCCTCGCGCACGAACGAGACAATACGTCGCGCTACCAGGCCTGCGATCTGGACCACGCCGATGCGGCCATGGCTGGCGGTCGAGATCACCAGCGAGTTGCGCTCATTGTCTTCGCTGGCCTTGTCGAGCTCGGCATTGATGAAGGTGCCGGGCCGGTAGGCAATACGGTCGATCCGGCCTGCCACCGGACTGCGATTCACGTGGCAGTTGAACACGCTCATGAAGATCGAGATGCGCAGCAGCGGCCGGTCGCCGAGACCAAGCTCGGCCGGCGGCAACACCTGAGAGATCATCGAGACCCGTCCGTCGGCCGGCGACACCACGACGCCTTCGCGTACCGGGGTGACGCGCACGGGATCGCGGAAGAACAGCGCGCACCAGACCGTCAGGATCGTGCCGATCCAGCCGAGCGGCGTCCAGATCCAGAACAGGACGAGGCTAGCAAGCGCAAAGCCGCCGATGAAGGGATAGCCCTCGGGATGGATCGGCGGGATTTGCGCGCGGATGGAATTGGCAATCGACATCGAGGCTCACTATTGGCTGGCCCGGTCCCGTTCTTTCGGGATCGAGCTGTATTTCAAATTATTCCGCAGCGGTGACCAGAGGATCCTGGACCGGCGGCGGGGTGCGGTTGGGCGCCTCGTTGTCGTCGTCGATCTGCGCGAGCTTCTCCCGCGCCTCCTCGGCTTCGCGCTGCCTGTTCCACATACTGGCATAAAGTCCGCCGGAAGCCAAAAGCCGGGCATGCGTGCCGCGCTCGGCAATGCGGCCCTGATCCAGCACGATAATTTCGTCGGCGCCGACGATGGTCGAGAGCCGATGCGCGATCACCAGCGAGGTGCGGCCGCGCGAGACGCGCTCGAGCGATTCCTGGATTTCATGCTCGGTATGACTATCGAGCGCCGAGGTCGCCTCATCGAGCACCAGGATCGGCGGCGCCTTCAACACGGTGCGCGCGATCGCGACGCGCTGCTTCTCGCCGCCGGACAATTTCAGTCCGCGTTCGCCGACCTGGGTCTCATATCCCAGCGGAGACAACCGGATGAAGCTGTCGATCTGCGCCAGTTGCGCGGCCTCCTCCACCTCCGCATCGCTGGCGTCCCAGCGGCCGTAGCGGATGTTGTAGCGGATGGTGTCGTTGAACAGCACGGTATCCTGCGGCACCATGCCGATCGAGGCGCGCAGCGACGCCTGGGTGACGTTCCTGATGTCCTGGCCGTCGATCAGGATCTGACCGCCGGAAACGTCGTAAAGGCGGAACAGCAGCCGCGAAATCGTCGACTTGCCCGCCCCCGAGGGTCCGACGATCGCAACCGTCTTGCCCGCCGGCACCTCGAAGCTGAGGCCTTTCAGGATCGGACGCTCGGGGTCATAGGCAAACCGCACGTCTTCGAAACGCACATTGCCCGAACCGACGACCAGCGGCACGGCGCTCGGGATATCCTTGATCTCGGGATTGCGCGACAGCACGCTGAACATCTTCTCGATGTCGATCACCGCCTGCTTGATCTCGCGATAGACCATGCCCATGAAATTGAGCGGCTGGTACAACTGGATCATCATGGCGTTGACCATGACGAAGTCACCGACGGTGTTGGTGCCGTTGCGCACGCCGATCGCGCACATCAGCATGGTCGCGGTGAGACCGAGCGTGAAGATGACCGCCTGCCCGGTGTTGAGCACCGCGAGCGACGTATAGGTCTTCACGCTGTTATGCTCGTAGCGCTCCATCGAGCGGTCGTAGCGCGCGGCCTCGCGCTGCTCGGCGCTGAAATATTTTACGGTCTCGTAGTTGAGCAGCGAGTCGATCGCCTTGGTGTTCGCCTCGGTGTCGGAATCGTTCATCTTGCGGCGGATCTCGATCCGCCATTCGGTCGCGATGTAGGTGTAGTACATATAGATCACGACCGTGACCGCGGTGACCAGCACGTAGCGCCAGTCGAACTGCCACAGCAGCACCGCCATCAACAGCGACACCTCGACGATGGTCGGGATCAGTTGCAGGATCACCATCCGCACGATCACTTCGATGCCGGTGCGGCCGCGCTCCAGCACGCGGGTCAGTCCCCCGGTCTTGCGCTCGAGGTGGAAGCGCAGCGACAGCTCGTGCATGTGTACGAAGGTGATGTTGGCGAGCTTGCGTACCGCATGCATCGCAACGCGCGCGAAGATGCCGTCGCGCCACTGCGTCAGCACCGCCATCAGCACCCGCACCGCGCCGTAGCTTGCGGTCATCAGCAAGGGTGACGCGATCAGCCACAGCGTCCAGTTCGACGGTTCCACCGGCGCGCTGCCGTGGCCGTTGAGCGCGTCGATCGCCCATTTGAAGGTGAAGGGCACCGTCAGCGTCGCGAGCTTCGCGACGAGCAGCAGCACCATCGACCAGACCACACGCATTTTCAGGTCTGCGCGGTCGCCGGGCCAGATATAGGGCCACAAATGCACCAGCGTCCCGATCAGGGTCGCCTTTTCGAGGGAGGAGCTATCGGGCAATGGCGCTTCGTCGGCTCGCGAATCAGTATCGGCCATGGATCAAGCGCCCAAAAGTCTGATGGCGCGCCCGTTCGCCGTTACATGGTTTCCATTGATCGTCATTCTGCTCGTCATATAGAGCGTTTAAACGCCGCGTACAGCCTTGAAAGGCAAAACTTTCTCCGGTTTGCCCGCATTTCGGGTTCAAAACCACTGTGGCAGTATAATCTCGGACTTGAGCTTTCTACGCTGCAGTGCCACATAAATTGCATGAACCAAATCAAAACCGTCTGCGTCTATTGCGGCTCCGGCTCCGGCTCGAACCCCCGTTTCGTCGAAGCTGCGATCGCGCTGGGCAAGGTCTTCGCCGAGAACAGTATCCGCCTCGTTTATGGCGGCGGATCGGTGGGCCTGATGGGCGCGGTTGCCAAATCCGTGCTGGATCACGGTGGCACCGTTACCGGGATCATTCCGGATTTTCTCGCCAACCGCGAGCGCATGAATCCGAACCTTACCGAACTGGTCGTCACGCCTGACATGCACGAGCGCAAGCGGCTGATGTTCGAACGCTCCGACGCATTCGTCGCCCTTCCCGGCGGCGTCGGCACGTTGGAGGAACTGGTCGAGCAGATGACTTGGCAACAGCTCGGCCGGCACACCAAACCGGTGCTGCTCGCCAACATCGACGATTTCTGGGAGCCGCTGATCGCGCTATTGACGCATATGCGCGCCAATCAGTTCATCCGCCCTGCCCTGGACGTCGAGGTCCTGAAGGCCGAACGCGTCGAGGACGTCCTGCCTCGCCTGCGCGCCGCCGCAGCCCTTGCGCCCGCGGGCACCCAGGAGATGGCGCCGGACGTCGCGCGACGGCTGTAGGTAGGTAGAAGGATTCCGGGCATGAGCACGCTGGAGCACCCTCGCCCGCAAGGACTGCTGCACAATGCGGCCTTCTCGCAAGTCGTCGCAGCCACCGGGACGCGCACGATCTACACGGCGGGACAGGTGTCGATCGATGAGCACGGCGAACTGGTCGGCGCCGGGGATCTGGCCGCGCAAACCGAACAGGTGATGCGCAATGTCGGGCTCGCCCTTGCCGCGGCCGGCGCCGACTTCGGCGACGTCGTGAAGATCACCACCTATGTCGTGAATTACAAACCCGAGCATCGGGCGATCATCGGCAAGGCACGGTCGCCCTTCTTTGCCAAGGGTGCCCCACCGGCGAGCACGCTCGTCGGAGTATCCGCGCTCGCACTGCCCGAGTGGCTGGTCGAGATCGAGGCCGTCGCAGTCGTCGACTGAGCTGACGGAGCTTCGTCGCTATCGCTGCCTGGCTTCCGATCATTGCTACAAATCGGGAAACGTCACCGCCTCGATGCGATTGCCATCGGGATCGATGACGAACGCCGCGTAGTATTTCACGCGGTCGTGCGGGCGGACACCTGGCGCGCCGTCGGAGCGGCCGCCGGCGCCGACCGCCGCGGCGTGGAAGGCATCGACCGCATCAGCTGACCGCGCGCGAAGACAGATGTGCACGCCGCTCTCCGGCGCGACCGGCAGCATGCCGGCGCGCAGGTTGATCCAGAATTCGGGATAGGTTTTGCCGAAGCCGATGGTAGCGGGGCGCGTCACCAGCTGCGTCAGGCCGAGCGCCGCAAGTGTCGGTTCATAGAAGCGCGCCGCGCGTTCGAGATCGGCAACGCCGACGGAGACGTGATCGAGCATACGGCACCTTCGATTGCTGCCTCGTCATTCCGGGGCGATGCGAAGCATCGAACCCGGAATCTCGAGATTCCGGGTTCGCTTCGCGCCCCGGAATGACAGTAAGCCTCACACCGGCGCGCCTGACTTCACCAGCTTGTAGACCACCGAATCCATCAGCGCCTGGAACGAAGCGTCGATGATGTTGGGCGACACGCCGACCGTGATCCAGCTATCGCCGTTTTCATCCTCGCTCTCGATCAGCACCCGCGTCACCGCCTCCGTGCCGCCATTGAGAATACGAACGCGATAATCGATCAGCTTCAGGCCTTCGATGTATGTCTGGTATTTGCCGAGGTCCTTGCGCAGCGCGACGTCGAGCGCGTTGACGGGACCATTGCCTTCCGCGGCCGAGATCAGCCGCTCGCCGGCGACATCGACCTTCACCACCGCAAGCGCCACCGTGACGCGCTGGCCGTTGGAATTGTAGCGCTGCTCGACATTTACGTCGAACTGCTCGACCCGGAAATATTCCGGCACCCGCCCGAGCGTACGCCGCGCCAACAGATCGAACGACGCATTGGCGGACTCATAGGCGTAACCGGCCGCCTCGCGCTCCTTCAGTTCCTCGACCAGACGCGCCAGCTTCGGATCGCTTTTCTCGTAAGGGATGCCGGCACGGTCGAGTTCAGCCATCACATTGGAGCGGCCGGCCTGATCGGACACCAGCACCTTGCGATGATTGCCGACCAGTTCGGGCAGCACGTGCTCATACGTGTGCGGGTCCTTCATGACCGCGGAGGCGTGGATGCCGGTCTTGGTCACGAAGGCGCTTTCGCCGACATAGGCGGCGTGGCGGTTCGGCGCGCGGTTCAGCATGTCGTCGAGCGTCCGCGACACCTTCATCAAGGTCGCCATCTTTTCATCGGTGACGCCGATCTCGAAGGCGTTCGAATATTCGTTCTTCAGCCGCAAGGTCGGGATCAGCGAACAGAGATTGGCGTTGCCGCAGCGCTCGCCGAGCCCGTTCAGCGTGCCCTGGATCTGCCGCGCCCCGGCGCGCACCGCCGCGAGCGAGTTGGCGACCGCCTGCTCGGTGTCGTTATGGGCGTGGATGCCGACGTTGCCGCCGGGAATGTGCTTGATCACGTCGCCGACGATGGTCTCGACTTCATGCGGCATGGTGCCGCCATTGGTGTCGCACAGCACCACCCAGCGCGCGCCGGACTCGTAAGCCGCCTTGGCGCAGGCCAGCGCGAACTCGGAATTCTCCTTGTAGCCATCGAAGAAGTGCTCGCAATCCACCATCACCTCGCGGCCGGCGGCCTTGGCGGCACTCACGCTGTCGCGGATCGAGGCAAGGTTTTCCTCATTGGTGGTTTCGAGCGCGACCCGCACCTGATAGGCCGAGGCTTTCGCGACAAAGCAGATCGCATCCGCCTTGGCTTCGATCAGTGCCGCCAGCCCCGGATCGTTGGAAGCCGAGCGGCCGGGACGGCGCGTCATGCCGAACGCGGTAAAGCGCGCATGGTCGAGCTTCAGCTTGGTGGCAAAGAATTCGGTATCGGTCGGATTGGCACCGGGATAGCCGCCTTCGACATAGTCGATGCCGAGTTCGTCGAGCATGCCGGCGATGATCTGCTTGTCATGCAGCGTGAAGTCGACGCCGTTGGTTTGCGCGCCGTCGCGCAGCGTGGTGTCGAACAGATAAAGGCGTTCGCGGCTCATTGTGGCGCTCCCGGCGCGGCCTCGGCCAGCGTCTTCTGCATCGTGGTATTGGCGAGCCATTCACCATTGATGGTGACGGTGTTGCGCTGCATGGCGACGTAACCGCGCTTGAGGAAGAATTCCTGCGCGTTGTCGCTGACGTCAACGGTAAGAATCTTGGCGCCGCGCGCACCGGCAAGCTTTTCCAGCGCATCGCACAGCATGGCGCCGACGCCCTGCCCCACTGCGCCCGGGTGCACGAAGAGCATCTCGATGTGATCGGCGCCCTTCAGGGAGGCAAACCCGACCGGCGAATTCTGCAGCGTCGCGATCAGGGTCAATTCACCGGCCCGCTTCTTGCCGAATTGTTCCTCATCATCGGCCGCCGACGCCCAGGCTTCCTGCTGCGCCTCGCTGTAATCGTCGCCGGTCAACTCCTGAATCGCGGCAACAAAAATCGCTGCCACAACAGAAGTATCCGCTGCAAGGAACGGCCGTAGTGCAGGTTTGGGCAACGACTGTCCCATTGCGTCAAAATACTCCGAACAATCTGAGCACGAGCACGACCGCAGCCACGATCACAGCCCATTTGATGAAGATGTAGTAGCGCCAGTGTTTTGGGAAAGGTGTATCAGGACGACTCATCGTGAGACCTCCCAAGTCGTTATTGGGTTGCCGTCTGCATCCTTACTGTCCTTCAAGACGACCTTCATAGCAGCAAGCTGATCGCGGATACGATCAGACTCTTTGAAGTCTTTCCGGGCACGTGCAGCGGTCCGGTCGGCGATCAGTGCGTCTATCGTTGCCGAATCCAACTCAGAAGATTTATCGAGAGGAACAATATCGACATAAGCATCACGCCGGATCACAGCCTTAATCCCGATAGCTGCTAAATCAGATTCCGCTCGCTGGATAACCTCCGGAATATTGTTGGCCGTTCCCACTCGGAAATTCATGACATACGGGATCGCATCAAATAGGAGGCGAGGCTGAACATTTGTACCTAATACGTGAGTATCCTCCAGAGCACCTATGTTCTCTCCGTTGAGCAATCCAAGAAATTCGCAATTCTGGAAAAACTCCTTGGTAAGACCTGCGGCGGGAGAAAATTGCTTTCTAAGAACGGCCACCCCATTTGGCGTGTTGAGATCATCTTCGAGAGCGTCCACAAGATCTTGCGTAGGCTGCGGCGCTACTTTTCTGAATTTCCTCTGCTGATAGTCATGATGAGCTTCCGAGCCTGAATACATGGCTGCCCAGCTTCCCATTTCTTGACGCGCCTGCTCTAGTCGAGAGACGGTCCAATCAATCGGCTGCCTATAGTGGGTCTGCAACATCGCGTACCTCATGACCGCGCCGGTCCATGAGTTGAGCAATTCCCTGATCGTGACGAAGTTGCCGAGGCTCTTCGACATCTTCTCGCCTTCGACCTGCAGGAAGCCGTTGTGCATCCAGACGCTGGCCATTCGCGGCGCATGGAAGGCGCAGCAACTTTGCGCGAGCTCGTTCTCATGGTGCGGAAACACCAGGTCGATGCCGCCGCCATGGATGTCGAACTTCTCGCCGAGATGTTTCCACGCCATCGCCGAGCACTCGATGTGCCAACCCGGGCGCCCCGGCGCCGCAATGCCTGCCGGCGACGGCCATGACGGCTCGCCAAGTTTGGCGGGCTTCCACAGTACGAAGTCGGTGGTGTCGCGCTTGTAGGGGGCGACGTCGACGCGGGCGCCCGCGATCATCTCGTCGAGCGAGCGGTTAGCGAGTGCACCATAGCGCGGCAACACCGAATTTGCGGCGTTCATCGCCTGCGGCGAGAACAGCACGTGATCCTCGGCTACATAGGCGAAACCTGCCTGCACCAGCTTTTCGATGATCTCGCGCATCTCGGCAATATGTTCGGTGGCGCGCGGTTCGACCGTCGGCCGCAATGCAGCCAACGCATCGACGTCGTCGTGAAACTGCTTTTCCGTCAGTTCCGTGACCTTGCGGATCGCATCGTTCAGCGGCAGGCTCGGAAAATCCCGCGCCGCGCGATCGTTGATCTTGTCGTCGACGTCGGTGATGTTGCGGACATATTTGACGTGGGCGTCGCCGTAGAGGTGCCGTAACAACCGAAACAGCACGTCGAACACGATGATCGGGCGTGCGTTGCCGATATGGGCGAAGTCGTAGACCGTCGGTCCGCAGACATACATGCCGACGTTCGTGGCATCGAGCGGCGTGAACGGCCGCTTTTCCTTCGTCAACGTATCGTAGAGGCGTAATGACATGGGATATCCGTACCTTACGGCCGGGCGTCCAGTGATCTCATTTTGAGAAAAGACGGCCTCAGCCAGCGAATCGCTAGCTAATAATCTCGCGGCAAATGCTGCAGATGGCGAGGAAACCGTTCATGGTTCCACCATGTCCCAGCCCGGGGGATGCCGTCAAGGCCCGCCTGCGGCCGTTTTTGAGCCAAATTCGCCACTAGACGCCCGGCAGCCGGCTCATGGTTAATCATTGTTAAGACTTTGGGCTTATCTGAGAGGGGTGATCCCTTTCCCTTATTGGGTGCCCCATGCGATTTTCATCAGCATTCATTGCCAGCGCATTTCTGCTCGCGGCCCCGTCCGCTTATGCCGACAGCCGCGTTTTCATCATTGCCAACCAGGCCGATGGCTATGGCATCGACCAATGCCTCGCCAAGGGCGACAAATGCGGCGCCCATGCCGCCCGCTCCTACTGCCAATCACGCGAATTTGCTTCCGCCTCCGCCTACCGCCGCGTCGATCCCGATGAAATCACCGGATCGGTTCCGAGGGGCGGAAACGACAAATGTAGTGGCAGCGGCTGCGACGAATACGTCGCCATTACCTGCCAACGCTGAGCCGGATCGCCGCGGCGGGCCGTTGCCGCATTGCCACACCGGCGCCGCGGAAACGACGTGACGCTGCCCCGAGAAGCGGCTATGGGATGCGGCCTTGGCCGCACCATGCCGCCTTGGCCGCGCCTTTTCGGCTATAAAGCCGCGTGGATTCGTTTCTGATGGCTGGATATGCCCCTGACGCTAACTGCTCCCTTCTCCCGTTGGATTTTGACCTGCGCCGTGCTGCTTGCTGGCATCGCCGCGACGAATTCGGCTGCGCTCGCACAAGCCGATCCCGCACAATCCAACATGGACGCGCTCGCACAAATGCCCCCCGGAGCAGCGCCGCCTCCGCAGCAGCAGGGCGCGCAAGCCAATCCGATCTGCATCCGGCTTGAAGGACAATTGGCGGCCGTCGACCGCGGTGCCAGCGGCGGCGATCCCGCCAAGGAAGAACAAATCCGCCGCTATCAGGATGCGGCAACCAAACAGCAGGCCGAGCTTGACCGCGTCACGATGCAAGCGAAGCGGATGGGCTGCGAAAGCTCCGGCTTCTTCTCGCTGTTCAACGGCCAGTCGGCGCAGTGCGCGCCGGTCAATAACCAGATCCAGCAGATGCGCGGCAATCTCGAGCAGATGACGACCAGCCTCGAGCGGTTGCGCTCAGGCGGCATCGGCGGCGCCGACCGCGAAAACCAGCGCCGTTCGGTGCTGACGGCGCTCGCGCAGAACAATTGCGGCCCGCAATACGCCGCTGCCGCGCGCAGCGGGGGCAGCTTCATCGACAATCTGTTCGGCAACAACACCATCCCTCCGCCGAGCGCCGATCTTGGTGCGCCGTCCGGCACGTTCCGCACGGTGTGCGTGCGCACCTGCGACGGCGCCTATTTCCCGGTCTCGTTCGCCACCTACCAGGCGCGCTTCCAGGACGATGAGAAGACCTGCAAGGCGCTGTGCCCGGCAACGGAAGCATCGCTGTTCACCTTTCGTAATCCCGGCGAGGACATCAACCAGGCGGTCTCGGTCAGCGGCCAGCCCTACTCGTCGCTGCCCAATGCCTTCAAATTCCGCACCGAGTTCAATCCGTCCTGCGCCTGCAAGGCCGCGGGCCAGACATGGTCGGATGCGCTGAAATCGATCGACGAGAAAGCCGCCGCCGAACAGCAGGGCGACATCATCGTCACCGAAGAGAGCGCCAAGAGGATGCAGCAGCGCGCGATGCCGCAGCAGAAGACGGCCCCCGTCGCCAAGAAAGGCACGGCACCGGCAGGCACGACGGCCGCCGCGCCCGCTCCTGCAACTCCGGCGCCTGCCGCCGAGTCAACCGGCGCGACGGACGAGAAGAAGCCGATCCGCACCGTCGGGCCGACCTTCATCCCGCCGAAACAGTAATTAGCCGTCGAACACATCAGCCGAGGCGCGCCCCGCGCGTGCGACCAGTTTCTCGTCAGGCGCCGGCAGCGCCTTGCCGTCGTCGCGAAAGCGGTTGGTGATGGGATAGCGGCGGTCGCGGCCGAAATTCTTTTCCGTGACCTTGACGCCCGGCGCCGCCTGACGACGCTTGTATTCGGCGATGTTGAGCAGCCGGTCGATCCGCGTCACCACATCGGCCGGGAAACCCGCCGCGATGATGGAAGCCAGCGGCTCCTCGCGTTCGACCAGCCGTTCCAGGATGCCGTCGAGTATCTCGTAGGGCGGCAGCGAGTCCTGGTCGGTCTGGTTCTCGCGCAATTCCGCAGTGGGCGGGCGGACGATGATGTTGACCGGAATGACCTCGCCCGACGGGCCCAGCGCGCCTTCCGGCTTCCATTCATTGCGCAGGCTCGACAGGCGGAACACTTCGGTCTTGTAGATATCCTTGATCGGATTGAAGCCGCCGTTCATGTCGCCATAGAGCGTGGCGTAGCCGACCGACATTTCCGATTTGTTGCCGGTGGTGACCACCATCGCGCCGGTCTTGTTCGAAATCGCCATCAGCAGCGTGCCGCGGGTGCGCGCCTGCAGGTTTTCCTCGGTGATGTCGCGCGGCAGGCCGGCGAAGGTGCCGGACAGAATCTTCTCGAACCCGTTCACGGCGTCGGCGATCGGCAGCACCTCGTAGCGGAAGCCCAATGCCGTCGCGAGTTTTGCCGCATCGTCGAGTGAGACCTGCGCGGTGAACCGAAACGGCAGCATCACGCCGCGGACACGCTCCGCACCGAGCGCATCGACCGCGATCGCCGCACACAGCGCCGAGTCGATGCCGCCGGAGACGCCGAGCAGCACGCCGGGAAAGCCGTTCTTGCGGACATAGTCGCGCAGGCCGAGCACGCACGCCGCGTAATCGCCCTTGTCGCCTTCGATCAGCGGCACCACCGGTCCCTTGCAGTGCCAGCCGTCAGCGCCCTTGGTCCAGACCAGCGTCGTAATGTTCTCCTCGAACGCCGGCATTTGCGTCGCGACGGACAGATCGGCGTTGAGCGCGAACGATGCGCCGTCGAACACCAGTTCATCCTGCCCGCCGATCTGGTTCAGATACACCAGCGGCAAACCGCTTTCGGTGACACGGGCCACCGCGATCGAGAGCCGCAGATCGTTCTTGTCGCGCGCATATGGCGAGCCGTTGGGCACCACCAGAATTTCCGCGCCCGTCTCGGCGAGACACTCGACGACGTTTTCATATTCCTCGGACTCCTCGAGCCAGATGTCCTCGCAGATGGGGACCCCGACCCGGACTCCCTTCACCGTCACCGGCCCCGCGGCGGGCCCGCGTGCGAACAGGCGTTTTTCGTCGAACACGCCGTAGTTCGGCAAATTGGCTTTGAACCGCAGAGCCGTGATGCGGCCATCGTCGAGCAGCGCGCAGGCATTATAGAGCTTGCCGTCCTCGACCCAGGGTGTGCCGATCAGGACAGCCGGCCCGCCGCCTGCGGTCTCGCGCGCCAGCTCCTCGACCGCCGCGCGGCAGGCCGCCTGGAACGCCGGTTTCAGCACCAGGTCTTCCGGCGGATAGCCGGTGATGAACAATTCCGGAAGCACCAGCAGATCGGCGCCGTCGGCTTTCGCCTGCTCACGCGCGGCGCGCGCTTTCGCGGCGTTGCCCGGGACATCGCCCACGGTCGGGTTCAACTGCGCCAGTGTAATTGTGAATTTCGGTTCGCTCATACGCCAATGGTGCCTTGCACACGCCGAAACTTCAATCGCCGCCTTTAGAACGCGCCTATGCGTTCGGCGATGGCAAACAGCCAGAACGCGCCGGACATCAGCAGCGCCACGCCGACCGCGGCCGAGCCCATGTCCTTGACCCGCCCGATCTGCGGATCATGGTCGGTGGTGAGCCGGTCGGCGAGCTTTTCGATCGCGGTGTTGAGGATCTCGACGACGAGGACGAAGGCCACCGCCGCGACCAGTTCCACCCGGCGCATCACGCTGGCGCCGACCAGCCAGGCCAGCGGCACCGACAGCGCCAGCGCAAACAGTTCCTCGCGGACGGCCTGCTCCGAGCGGATCGCAAAAGCGAGGCCGTTACGCGTATTGATCGTGGCGCGCCAGAGTCGCAGCAAGTCAGAAACCCGCTGCAGCCGGTATCGGTTTGACCTTGCCTGCGCGTTCCTGCTTGAGCAGTTCGGCGATCAGAAAGGCCATGTCGATCGATTGTTCGGCGTTCAGACGGGGATCGCAGACCGTGTGATAGCGGTCGTTGAGATCCTCGTCGGTGATGGCGCGGGCGCCGCCGATGCACTCGGTGACGTCCTGCCCGGTCATTTCAAGATGAATGCCGCCGGCATGGGTGCCTTCCGCCTGATGGATGGCGAAGAACGACTTCACTTCCGACAATATCCGGTCGAACGGGCGGGTCTTGTAGCCTGAATTGGAGCTGATGGTGTTGCCGTGCATCGGATCGCACGACCAGACCACGACGCGGCCTTCCCGCTGCACCGCGCGGATCAAGGGCGCCAGATGATCGCCGACCTTGTCGGAGCCAAAGCGGTTGATCAGCGTGAGCCGGCCCGGCTCGTTGTCGGGATTGAGGATGTCGATCAGCTTCAGGAGTTCATCGGGCTTGAGCGACGGGCCGCATTTGAGGCCGATCGGGTTCTTGATGCCGCGGAAATATTCGACATGGCCGTGGTCGAGCTGGCGGGTGCGGTCGCCGATCCAGATGAAGTGGCCCGAGGTCGCGTACCAGTCGCCGGTGGTGGAATCGACGCGGGTGAAGGCCTGCTCGTAGCCCAGCAGCAGCGCCTCGTGGCTGGTGTAGAAATCGGTGGCGCGAAGCTCGGGGTGGCTTTCGAGATCGAGGCCGCAGGCGCGCATGAAATTCAGCGCGTCCGAAATACGATCGGCCAGTTCCTTGTAGCGGCGTGACTGCGGCGAATCCTTCAGGAAGCCCAGCATCCACTGATGCACGCTGCCGAGATTGGCAAAGCCGCCGGTCGCGAACGCACGGAGCAGGTTGAGCGTCGCCGCCGACTGCCGATAGGCCATCAGCTGGCGCTGCGGATCGGGGATGCGCGCCTCGGGCGTGAACGCGATGTCGTTGATGATGTCGCCGCGATAGCTCGGCAGCTCGACGCCATTGATCTTCTCGGTGTTCGACGAGCGCGGTTTTGCGAATTGCCCGGCGATGCGGCCGACCTTCACGACCGGCAGCGCGCCGGCATAGGTGAGAACGACGGCCATCTGCAGCAGCACGCGGAAGAAGTCGCGGATGTTGTTGGCGCCGTGCTCGGCAAAGCTCTCGGCGCAATCGCCGCCCTGCAACAGGAAGGCTTCGCCGGCGGCGACGCGCGCGAGCGATTTCTTCAGATTGCGGGCCTCGCCGGCGAACACCAGCGGCGGAAACGTAGCCAACTGCGCCTCGACATCAGCCAATACCTTGGCATCGGGATAATCGGGCACCTGCAGCACCGGTTTGGCGCGCCAGCTATCGGGTGTCCACCGCTCGGACATGACGTTAACTCCTGAGCAAAAACCGCGACTTACCCGCGGTTACGAAGGGCCGGGTTATACACAGGGCGATGGCCAACCGCCATGAGATTTCCACCTGCCCCGTCAAGCCCTTGCGGGTGTCCCCGTCAAGCCTTGCGGGTCTCCCCGTCAAGCCCTTGCAGCAAAAGCCGAATTCGCATTTGTTAGGGCCAAATCGCGAAAAGCGAGGAAGGAAATCGCGGGTGGCCGAGCTGGGGCTGGACGACGTATTCATCGACGATATCACGCTTCCCGCGGCGGATGGCTACGCGCTGGGAGCTACGCTGTTCTTGCCGCGCGGGACCAAGCGCCACGCCGTGCTGATCAATTCGGCGACCGCGGTCCACCGCAAGGTCTATCGCGGCTTTGCCGGCTACCTCGCCAGACGCGGCTGCGCGGTGCTGACCTATGACTACCGCGGCACCGGCGACTCGCGGCAGAAGTCGATGACCGGCTACAACCAGCCGAAATCGCTGGTCGGCTTCAAGGCCTCGATGTCGGACTGGGCGGCGCAGGACGTGACCTCCGCGGTGGCCTGGATGCGCGAGCGCTACAAGGCGCTGCCGTTTGCCTATGTCGGGCATTCCTTTGGCGGCCAGGCTTTGGGCTTGCTGCCGAACAACACCGAGGTCTCGCGCGCGCTGTTTATCGCAGCCCAAGCCGGCACCTGGAAACTGATCGCGGTGCCCGAGCGCTATCGCGTCTATGCGATGCTCAATGCCGCGGTCCCCCTCACCCGCGCGTTCGGCTACACGCCAGGCTGGCTCGGGCTCGGCATGGACATGCCGAAGGATGTATTCCTGCAATGGGTCTCCTGGGTGATGAGCCCGCGCTACATGTTCGACGACAAGAATCTGGCAGCCTTGCAAAATTTTCCGAACTACAAAGGCGCGTTGCGCGCGCTGAGCATGTCTGACGATCCTTGGGCGACGCGGCCGGCGGTGGAGTTGCTGTGCTCGGGATTTACGTCGATCAAGCCCGAGATCATCACGGTGACGCCAAAGGACACCGGCGCCAGCCGGATCGGCCATTTTGGTTTCTTCCGCCCTGAGCATCGCGACACGTTGTGGCGTGGGGCGGCGGAATGGATCGAGGCGGCGCAGTAGTTGTTGATGTCGTCCCACTCGTCGTCCTGGCGAAGGCCGGAACCCATACCGCGTGACGCGCATTGTTATAGAAGGCATCTAACGTCAGCGTTCTCACCGATAGGCCGCGGCGTATGGGTCCCGGCCTTCGCCGGGACGACGAAAATTATTCTCGCGACGCGTTGCGCCCGAGCTTTGCCAGAACTTCCTCGCCCTCTCAATAAGAGGGCGCAGGGAAGACCGGGTGCGCGCTGCACCCGCGGTCCCGTGTGCGGTTTGCACTAGGTAGGCTGCACACGAGCATACAGGGCAGCGGAGAACACCCGGCCTTCCCTGCGCAATGGCTTTACGGCTTATGCCGTGATCTCCCCGGAGACGAGTTCTTGGTTGACTCCGTCGCTGCCGTTTCCGCTTGCGCTTCTCCGACAGCTTGACGCCTGCAACGGGCGCCAGGACCACACGGTTTTGCCGTACGCTCGTCCACGCCGTCGTCTCAGCGCAAACAAGCGTCCACCGCAACCCGCCCAACGTCCGTGACGACGGCCGACGCCCTTCTGAGTAGGACGGGATGGGCGAATATATGCACCTGATTTTCATTCTGGTAAACAGAAATATTTTTTATTTCGGGGCTTGACATGATTTCTGTAAAACAGAACTGATTTGCCCGTCGGGTTGTTTTGTCGCACCCTTCGCAAACAGATCGCTGTTGCGCGCGCGGCGACGCAGTTCGCAGCTGGGTAGTCAGCGTGTCCGCGGATCCGCTTCGCTCGGGCCTGACCATCGGAATTGAGCGACGAATTTCGCGTTGCGGAAGAAAAATCAGAGCTGAAACGCTCATCCGAAGCGACACGCTGCGCGCTTGCCAAGGTCCCGCTTTACGTAAAAGATGGCAGCGCCTAGCCGGGCGGCTGTCCATGCCTTCGTTCGCGCATTGCTGGCTATTCGGCCTCCTTTTCGACGTGGAGGATTGCGTGAGTGAAGCCCTTCATCCTGCCGCACCGCATCACCTGCCAGGCTTCATCACCGCACCGGGCGACACCGATGTTTTGATGATCGTTATGGGCATCTTCCTGATCGGCGCCGTCGTCGGGGTCGGCAATCTCTATCTGCACCTGCACACGCTGCCGGAGCGGATGGCGCACCGAACTCACAAGCTGCAATTCGAGATCGTTGCTGTGCTCGGTCTACTGGCACTTTTTACGCACAACCATTTGTTCTGGGTGATCGGCCTGTTCCTCGCGATGATCGACTTGCCGGACTTCATCACGCCGCTACGCAGGATTGCCGGGTCGGTCGAAAAGCTGGCCGGCGTTCCGGCTGAAGTCGAACCGGCCGAGCCGCCTGCTGAAGCTACGGCCCACGCGGCCGGCGTGAACAGCCCCGCCCCCAAGAGCGAGGTACGGAGTCATGCTTGAGATCCTCCTCTGCTCGCTCGTGACGATCTTGCCGGACTATCTCTATCGCCGCTACCGGCAGGGAAAGCGCTTCGGCCAAGAAATCACGCTCTATTCGGTCTGGTTCGAACTGCGATTTGGCATCATCGGCTGCCTGATGCTCACCGTCGCGCTGATCACGATGATCTTCTACTATCATCCGTCGACCACTTCGGCGACGTTGTACTACCGGACGGTCCCGATCATGTCCGAAGTAACCGGCCGGGTCGCGGAGGTCCACATCGAACTCAGTGCGCCCGTCAAGCAAGGTGACGTGATTTTCAGGCTCGACAGCGCCAAGCAGGAGGCCGCGCTGCTGACGGCCAAACGCAAGATCGCCGAAGTCGATGCCGCCATGCTGGCGGCACAGGCCGATGTCATGAAGGCGGAAGGCCAGCTTCAGGAGGCAAAGGGCGCGTTGCAGCAGGCGCAGGACGAACTCGACACCAAAAGCGAACTGCAGCGACGCAATCCCGGAATTGTGCCGCAGCGCGACATCGAAAAGCTCGGTGTGGCCGTTGCAGGCCGCCAGGGCTCCCTCGACGCCGCGACCGCTTCAAAGCAATCCGCGGCGGTCCGCGTCACCGCCCTCCTTCCCGCCGAGAAGGCGAGCGCAGAGGCGGCGCTGGCCGAAGCGCAGGTCGATCTGGACAAAACCTTTGTTCGCGCCGGTGTCGACGGGCGGGTCGAGCAGTTCGGGCTGAGGCCGGGCGATATCGTCAATCCAATGATACGGACGGCCGGCGTCCTGATTCCGGAGGGCGCGGGACGGATTGCTCTGTCGGCAGGGTTTGGGCAGATCGAGGCTCAGGTCATGAAAGTCGGAATGGTGGCCGAGGCCACCTGCATCTCCAAGCCGTGGACGATCATTCCGATGGTGGTGACCAATGTGCAGGACTACATCGCGGCCGGCCAGTTCAGGGGCGGCGAACAGCTGATCGAGGCGCAGAGCACCGTGCGTCCTGGCACCATTCTCGTTTTCATGGAGCCGATCTACAAGGGCGGGCTGGAAGGCGTGACGCCCGGCAGCTCTTGCATTGCCAACGCCTATACCAGCAATCACGAACGGATCGCGTCAGGCAAGCTCAGCGCGTTCAAGAGCTTCGCGTTGCACGTCGTTGACGCCACCGGCCTCGTGCATGCGATTCTGTTGCGGATTCAGGCCCTGCTGCTGCCCATCAAGACGCTGGTGCTGAGCGGGCACTGAGGGTTTGTCCGGATGCTCCCGGTGTCGGGTTAACTGACACCAGGCACTCCAGGCGGCCCGCCGGCTTAGTGCGAGGTCATCCAGGCGCGGGCTTCGCGCTGCGCCGTAGCGATCTCGACATCCGACATCATCTCGGCGACTTCTCGGCGCATCGAGATTGCGTCAGTGCGGCCCTTCAGGGCGGCGAGATTGAACCATTTATGGGCGGCGACCAGGTTGACGACGCCGGAACGGCCGCTCGCCCAGTACAGGCCGCGCTCGAACAGCAGGTCGGGGATCGCGGTTTCCACCGGTGTCGCCGTCTCCAGATCGAATTGTCCCTGAAACATCGTAGTCTCCCCTTTTTATTGTTGCCGCCCTCCCCCGAGCGCGGCCCCTGTCCACTGTCTAACGTCCCGTTATGCCCCACGCCGTTTGCCGGCTTGTTGGGATGATCATGGCCCATCAAATTTGAAGGGCAGTTTAAATATCGCGATGAACGGGGTGTAAACGCGAAGCGCCCCGGCGCCGGTGAGGAATCGCAGAAGTCCCTGTGCCGCAGCAACAAGTGCGGATTCGTGAAGACCGGTTTACCCTGCCGCTTCGCACAACGATAACCATTGCGACGTCTCGCATCTCGCGCGCGTCGTCATCGGCGCGAACGGAAGACCTGGTATTGCAAAAGTTCCCGCAATGGAGCGACGGGGTGTGCGCCTGACCGATGCGCGGCGGCGCGCGGGCGCGATCTGCGACCGCCCGGCGCAGGCCGTCGGCGGTCAGGACAGGAACCCAAAGGATTTGGAAAGATGGAATGCCGGGCACCAAGGGCGCGGCGATCGGAACGCAAGACGTTCCGGGGAACAGGAGACGTTCCGGGGAACGAGGGCGTCGGCGAACACGTCAGGACCAGATTTCAGTCGGGCTTTGGGCCCAGTGAAATTGCGGAGCAAAGATTCCGCACCGAACGAAGAAAACCTGTTTCTTCTGCCGGACCGGTTTTGGGAAAGCGAACTCTCCCGAAAGTCGATCCAGCCGTTTGACCTGATGTCTCGCCGACACCCTCTTTCGTCGACCAGAGCCATCGGAGTTATGTTTGCTTAGAAGCAAACCGTCTGATGGCTCGTGTGACGTGCCGGCATCAAGCCGCCGGCAATTTTTTCAAGACGAAGTTACTTCTTCTTCTTGGCGACCTTGCGGGTCTTCTTCGCAGTCTTCTTCACTGCGCTCTTCGCCTTCTTTGCCTTCTTAGCTTTCTTGGCCATGTTGCCCTCCTAATGTAAGTGAGATGGCTTAGTTCGCTGCGTGCACTCGGGAATCGATGTGCACTACATCCCGAATACACCAACACGTTCAAAAAAACAGCGTCCCGCTTAAGGAAGTGTTGACGCAGCAATCTGGGAGCGCGCGCAAAGCGCCCCTCGACGACATCGCAACATGCCCGCGCAACGACGCAAAAAGTGCAGCAACGATCGGCATCGGCGTTTGTCAATATTGAAGGAAACACTAGTTTTTCAGATGTTTTCGTGATTCACGCATGTGATGATTAGTGCGCAAACGACGTTATCGCGACTCATCGAGACCGCCCAAAAGCCGCTTGCGCGGACTCTGAGTCGCAAATTTTGGCAATGAAAATATTTTCGTGGATACAGCCTCCACGTCTCATCGGCGCTCGCCAGAACCGAATTTTTGGACGAATCGCTGCGACCGATTCGCAAGGCCCGTTGTCCGTCGTGACGATGATTTTTGATCCGCGATGCGCGATCGATGCACGCTTGCGCGCGTCGATCGCAACGTCAGCTACCGCGAAAAGCGTCCCGTTACGGGACGCTTCAGATGCCGAGCTTCGCCTTCAAGAGATCGTTGACGGCTTGCGGATTGGCCTTGCCGCCGGACGACTTCATCACCTGGCCGACGAACCAGCCGGCGAGTTGCGGCTTGGCTTTCGCCTGCGCGACCTTGTCCGGGTTGGCGGCGATGATGTCGTCGACCACCTTCTCGATCGCGCTCAAGTCCGTGACCTGCTTCATGCCGCGCGTCTCGACGAGCGCGCGAGGGTCGCCACCTTCCTGCCAGACGATCTCGAACAGGTCCTTTGCGATCTTTCCGGAGATCGTGCCCTCGCCGATCAGGTCGACGATCGCCGCGAGTTGCGCCGCCGACACCGGTGAGCCCGCAATATCACGGCCTTCCTTGTTGAGACGCCCGAACAACTCGTTGATCACCCAGTTGGCGGCAAGCTTGCCGTCGCGCGCCTTGTCGGTGAGCCCGGCCAGCACGGCTTCATAGAAGTCCGCGCTCTCGCGCTCGGCCACCAGCACGCTGGCGTCGTAGGGCGACAGTCCGAAACCTTCGATGAAGCGGGCCTTCTTCTGGTCCGGCAATTCCGGCAGCTCGGCCTTCAGGCCGGCGACATAGGCTTCGCTGAACTCGAGCGGCAGCAGGTCGGGATCGGGGAAGTAACGGTAGTCGTGCGCCTCCTCCTTGGAGCGCATCGAGCGCGTCTCGCCCTTGCCCGGATCGTACAGCCGGGTCTCCTGATCGATGACGCCGCCATCCTCGATGATTTCGATCTGGCGCCGCGCCTCATACTCGATCGCCTGGCCGATGAAGTTGATCGAGTTCATGTTCTTGATCTCGCAGCGGGTGCCGAGCGGCCCCCCGGGCTTGCGCACGGAGACGTTGACGTCCGCGCGAAGCGAGCCCTTCTCCATGTCGCCGTCGCAGGTGCCGAGATAGCGCAGGATCGAACGCAGTTTGGTCACATAGGCCTTGGCCTGCTCGGCATCGCGGATGTCCGGTTTCGAGACAATCTCCATCAGCGCCACGCCGCAGCGGTTGAGGTCGACATAGGACATGGTCGGGCTCTGGTCGTGCAGCGATTTGCCGGCGTCCTGCTCCAGGTGCAGACGCTCGATCCCGATCGAGACGCTGTGGCCGCCGTCAAGTTCGACCTCGACCACGCCCTCGCCCACGATCGGCGACTTGTACTGGCTGATCTGGTAGCCCTGCGGCGAATCCGGATAGAAATAGTTCTTGCGGTCGAACACCGAGCGCAGATTGATCTGCGCGTTTAGCCCAAGGCCGGTGCGAACTGCCTGACGAACGCATTCCTCGTTGATGACAGGCAGCATGCCCGGCATCGCGGCATCCACCAGCGAGACATGGGTGTTCGGCTCGCCGCCGAACTCGGTCGAAGCGCCCGAGAACAGTTTTGACTGCGAGGTGACCTGGGCATGGACCTCCAACCCGATCACCATTTCCCAATCGCCGGTGACGCCCTTGATCAGTTTGGCCGGTTTGACTGTCGCGTTCATGCTTTTCCACTCCCGAGCAGCGCGGACACGATCCGCTCCCATTCGGCTTCCAGAGAATCCTTGGCCACAGGCTGGCCCGCCTGCCGGTACCAATAGCCGGCATTGCCGAGATCACCCTCGACGCGATGCAGATAGGCATGCACCCAGGCGGCGTCGCGCGTGTTTTCGTCCTGGACGATCTTGTGCGCCTCGTCCCATTGGCCCTTGGCTGCCCACCACAATGCCGCCAGCGGCGGTTCCGGGCTAGGTGTCGGGGACGTCCCCGACAGGCTGGCGCGGAAGTCGCCCATCGCTACCACCAGCGCTCGGGCGTGAAGCGCCCGGCCGCCTGCTCCACCACTTCGCCGAGCGAGAACAGCGTCTCTTCGTCGAAAGGCCGGCCGATCAGTTGCAGGCCGAGCGGCAACCCCTGCGTATCCTTGCCGGCGGGAACGGCGATGCCCGGCAGTCCCGCCATGTTCACGGTCACCGTGAAGATGTCGTTGAGATACATTTCCACGGGATCGGCGCCGCCCTTTTCCCCGATGCCGAAGGCCGCCGACGGCGTCGCCGGCGTCAGGATTGCGTTGACGCCTTTGGCGAAGCAGTCCTCAAAATCCTTCTTGATCAGGGTACGTACTTTTTGCGCTCGCAAATAATAGGCGTCGTAATAGCCGGCGGAGAGCACATAGGTGCCGATCATGACGCGGCGGCGCACTTCGTCGCCAAAACCTTCGGCGCGGGTGTTCTCGTACATTTCGCCGATGGAGCCGCCGGGCACGCGCAGGCCATAGCGCACGCCGTCGTAGCGCGCCAGGTTAGACGAAGCCTCGGCAGGCGCCACGATGTAATAGGCCGGCAGCGCGTATTTGGTGTGCGGCAGCGATATCTCGACGAGCTCCGCGCCGGCCGCCTTCAGCCAGGCCGCGCCTTCGGTCCAGAGCTTTTCGACTTCGGCCGGCATGCCGTCGAGGCGGTATTCCCTGGGAATACCGATCTTCATGCCTTTGACCGATTTTCCGATCGCGGCCTCGTAGTCCGGCACCGCGCGATCGACGGAGGTCGTGTCCTTGGGATCGTGACCGGCCATCGAGCGCATCAGGATCGCGCTGTCGCGCACGGTGCGCGCAATGGGCCCTGCCTGATCGAGCGAGGAGGCAAAGGCGACGATGCCCCAGCGCGAGCAGCGGCCGTAGGTCGGCTTGACGCCGACGGTGGCGGTGAACGCCGCCGGCTGGCGGATCGAACCGCCGGTATCGGTCGCGGTCGCGCCCATGCAAAGCAGTGCGGCCACCGCGGAAGCCGAGCCGCCCGACGAGCCGCCCGGCACCAGCGTGGTGTTGGAGCCTTCGCGCCGCCACGGATTGACCACCGGGCCGAAGCACGAGGTCTCATTCGAGGAGCCCATCGCGAATTCATCGTTGTTGAGCTTGCCCAGCATCACGGCGCCGTCGCGCCAGAGCTGCGAAGTGACTGTCGACTCATAGGGCGGCACGAAATTGCCGAGGATCTTTGAGCACGCCGTGGTGCGTACGTCCTTGGTCGCGAACAGGTCCTTGATCCCGAGCGGGATGCCGGCCAACGGACCGCCCTCGCCTTTGGCGATCTTGGCGTCGATCGCGCGCGCCATGGCTCGGGCCTTGTCCGGCGTTTCCAGCACGAACGCATTGAGCGCGCGCGCCGCCTCTATCGCGGCTAGGTGCGCGTCGGTCAGTTCAAGCGAGGTGAAAGACTTGTTCGCGAGGCCATTCCTGGCCTCGGCGATCGTCATCGAAATCAAATCGGTCATTTATTGATCGGGCTGCAGAAGAATGGAGAAAGGGTCTTGTCGCTCGCGGGGTCGTCTTGCTTGGGCCGCGTCAGCTCGGACGCCTCGAGCGCGTCGAGCACGGCGTCCATCGCCTTGTCGGGATCGGCGACCTTGCCCTGCCGCTCCATCGCGTCGAGATAGTTCATGTAGGCCGCATAAGCCTTTTCATCGTCGCAGAGCATGCACATCGCGGATCTCTAAGACTCTTTTGTTTGACGCGTTTTCTTCACGCGAACCGGTATCCACTTCGCTCGAAAACACGATGTTACTCGACGACCTTCGGCACCAGAAAGAAATGGTTCACGGTGTCGGGCGCGTTTCTGACGACATCGTCGGCGATCTCGCCGTCATTGATCACGTCAGGACGTTTCTTCATTTCCATCGGGGTCACCGAGGTCATTGGCTCGACGCCGTCGACGTTCACCTCCGAAAGCTGCTCCACGAACGCCAGCATGGCGTTCAGTTCGCCCTGCAGATGGGGAACTTCGGCCTCGGCGACCGCAATTCGCGCAAGATGCGCGATGCGGCGAACGGTAGCGGCATCAACGGACATTAATATAAGGCCTCAATCGGGGGATCGCACCCGCCGTATAGCAGAGCCCGGTTTTGCGCCGCAACCACGGGGAACCGCCCCGCCGGCATTTTGGGGCCAAAATACCGCCAAACGGGGCTCAAAGGCCGCATCAAAGCGCCGCCGTTGCGGCCCGCGCCGGGAGTCCGGGGTTTCGACAGGGAAAAGCCGCCGACGAAACCAATTTAGCGGGCTGACGCAGTCGTTTTGAAACAGTCGCGGCGTGTACTCGGCCATCACCTTGGAGGCCGTGCGATGTGGACAACGGAACACGACAGTGTAACGGAAAGTTGGGATCCTGCTCTGTGGTCGATCGGTGGCGTGCTTGGCGTCGCGATCTTATATCTGGCGTGTCTAGCCTGACGAACGTGAGGCAACGCCATGTCCAAAGCGAAAGACCTTCAGGAAAAAGCCGAGATGTTCGAGCGGCGCGCAGAAAGCGCCGCCGATCCCATCTCGCAACGTCATTACAAAGAGATGGCCGCGCATTATCGATCGCTCGCCGTCGAGCACCTGGACGTCGTCAAACGCGACGAGCCGGCGCATTAGCACAATGACCCCGGCAGCCGCCGGACGCTAAGCCAGCGAACCCAGCCTCGCCAACGCCGCGCCCGCCAGCGCCCGCGTCAGTTCTGCGGCCGGCATCTCGCGGCCCATCCGCACCGCCTGCCCGGCCCAGAGATTGGTGAAATCGACCTTGCCGAGCTTTTCGGCGGCCGCCTTCAGCGAACCGAGTGCGGTCGTGGCGTGCGGAAAATCAGGCGCATCCGGCGAAATCGGTCCGACCTCGCGCATCACGCGGTTGGCGACGCCGCGCGCGGGCCGTCCCGTCATGACGTTGGTGATCACGGTGGCATCATCACTCGCCTGGGCAAGCGCTACCCGCGCCGGCGTGGAGACCGTCGATTCCGGGCAGCGCAGATAGGCCGTGCCGATCTGCACGCCCGCAGCTCCGAGCGCAAAGGCCGCCGCGATCCCGCGCCCGTCGGCAATGCCGCCGGCCGCGATGACAGGCACCTTCACGGCGTCGACGACCTGCGGCACCAGCGCGAAGGTGCCCGGCTGCTGGGCGATGTTCTCGGTCAGGAACATGCCGCGATGGCCGCCGGCTTCGGCGCCTTGCGCGATGATGACGTCGGCGCCGTGCTCCTCGAGCCATATCGCCTCTTTCACGATCGTGGCTGACGACATCACGATGGCGCCCGCCGCCTTGACGCGCCTCACCAAAGCCTGATCCGGCAGGCCGAAATGGAAGCTGACCACTTGCGGCTTCATCTCCTCGACCAGCGCGCACATCGCCTCGTCGAACGGCGCGCGATTGGCAGCTGCGACCGGCGCCGCGGGATCGAGGTCCAACTCCTTGTAATAGGGAGCGAGCCGCGCCTTCCATCCGGCCTCGCGCGCGGGATCGGCTGCGACCGGCGTATGGCAGAAAAAGTTCAAGTTGATCGGCGCGGAGACACGCTGGCGCACGATGCTGATCTGTTCGCGCGCCTTCTCCGCCGTGATCATCGCGCATGGCAGCGAACCCAGCGCGCCACCCTGAGCCGCCGCGATCACCAGCTCCTGGTCCATCACGCCGGCCATCGGCGCCAGCACGATCGGAAATTCGGTCTTGAAGAGATCGAGAAGTCGGCGGTCTGGCCACATGGGTCTGCTCGCTTGAATGAGTGGAATCAGGTTCTTGATGCTGCGGAAGAGTTGCGCCGTCCAGCCAGTATCTGGTCGGCCTCCGTGGCGATCCTGTCAACGATCACAGCCGCCGGCGGAATGTCATGGATCAGGCCGACGGCCTCACCGGCGATCACAGCAGCGACGTCGTAATTTCCGGCGGCTCTCGCGGCGGCATATTCGGCCGCGACAGCGGTGACATTTTGCATCAGTTCGACCTCGCGCCCGATCCAGCGGCGCGCGTGATCATTGATCAGGCAGCGGCCGTTGAACGGCGCCGGCCAGACGTTGTTACGGGAGATATCGAAGATGATGCTCCTGATGCTGCTGCCGCTGGTCGCGTTACAGATGCGCTTTTTGGCTTCATCGGCGCCGTCGCATTCCTGGCTGGCGTAAAAGCGCGTGCCGAGCAGCACGCCAGACGCTCCCAGCATCATCATTGCCGCCAGCCCGCGGCCGTCACCGATGCCGCCCGCCGCCGCAACCGGCACCCGGCCCGCCACGAGATCGACAATCGCCGGCACGATGTCGATGGTGGTGCGGGAGGCACCGTGTCCGCCGGCCTCGCTGCCTTGCGCAATCAGCAGATCGGCACCGGCGTCGAGTGCCATCAGCGCCATGCCCTCGTCCTGCACCTGGCAGATCAGCAGCGCGCCGCTGGATTTGATCTTGGTCGCAAAGGGTTTTGGATCGCCGAACGAGAGCATGATGGCGCGCGGCCGTGCCGCGAGCGCGATGTCCATCAGCTCCGGCCGTTTGGCGAGACTCCAGGTGATGAAGCCGATGCCAAAGGGAGCGGATACGCCTCTGAGCTTGGCGGTCTCCTGCTCCAGCCAGGCCTTATCGCCATAGCCACCACCCAAAATGCCAAAACCACCGGCGGCGCTGACTGCCGCCGTCAGTCGTGCGCCGGCGATCACGTCCATTGGCGCCGACAGGACCGGATGCGTGATGCCCAGGAGAGCCGTCAATGGCGTGCTGATCGACATGTCCAAACCCTTCTATCTGGACAGACACGATAAGCCGACGTACCATTCTCATAAAATGAATACTATAGAACGCTGCCATCGTTATAATGAAACGGAGACCGGTCCATGGAATTGAGCGATCTCGTGACGTTTTCGACGGTGGCGCGCCTCGGCGGCATCACCCGCGCCGCGGACGAACTCAACACCGTGCAGTCCAACGTCACCCAGCGCGTCAAAGCGCTGGAGACCGAGATCGGCACCGCACTGTTCGAGCGGCATAGCCGCGGCATGACATTGACCGGCGCCGGCCGCCGCTTGCTCCCCTATGCGCAGCGGATGGCGGCGTTGTCGCGCGAAGCCGTGCTGGCCGCGCGCGACGACGGTGAGCCGAAGGGGCCGTTGTCGATCGGCTCGATGGAAACCACCGCCGCGGTGCGGCTGCCTCCCTTGCTTGCCGAATTTCACCGCCGCTTTCCGGCCGTGCGCTTGAGCCTGCGCACCGCGCCGACCGCAGACCTGGTCGCGGCCGTGCTTGACGGATCGCTCGACGGCGCCTTTGTGGCGGGTCCGATCGACCACGCTGAACTCCATTCCACAATCGCCTTCACCGAAGAGTTGGTGCTGGTGACGGCGCGGCGCTGGACCAGCCTTGCGGCCTTGCGCGCGGGTACGCCGGAATCCGGACCTACCGCGCTGGTATTCCGCACCGGCTGCAGCTACCGGCAGCGGCTCGAACAGGTGTTCTCGGAATTCGGCTGGCCGTCGTCGGCGCGGTTCGAACTGGGCACGCTCGACGGCATGATCGGCTGCGTCGCCGCCGACATGGGCGTGACGCTATTGCCGCGCGCGGTCGTCGGGCGAAACGAGACCGTCAAGATCCACAAGCTGAAGGCCGCTCAGTCCGATGTCGACACCCTTTTCATCCAGCGCCGCAGCGCGCACCAATATAGCGCGCTGCAAGGCTTCACCACCTGCCTGAACAATAACGGCGAGGTCATTGCCGCCTGACGTTGCAGCACGATGCAAAACGTTAGAGCCTTTTCCGTTCCGATGGAATCGGAACGGGGCTCTAGTGTCCTGAACCAAAAGTTCGGGGCATTTTAGACCTTCGCAGGCGAGTTGTAAGCGCAGAAGCGTTCGATTGAG
>NZ_JAFCLX010000038.1:0-69401 GCF_018130205.1 Bradyrhizobium sp. AUGA SZCCT0222 | reverse complement strand
CCTCCCCAAAATGCGGAGAGTCCGCCATCTTCGAGTCGATTTGGAGTCCGCTGAACTTCAGATTCGGGACACTAGAGACCCGTTCCGATTCCATCGGAACGGAAAAGGCTCCAGTCACTTTGCAGAGGGCGTCACCCGCAGGATCCGTCCGTTGGAGCTGTCGGTCAGCAGCCACAGGGCGCCGTCCGGGCCTTGCCTGACGTCGCGAATCCGCTCGTGCAGATTTTGCAGCAGGCGCTCTTCGCCCGCGACGCCGTTGCCGTTCAGCGACAGCCGCACCAGCATGCTGCCGGACAGCGCGCCGACGAACAGGCTGCCGGACCATTTTGGAAACAGCTTGCCGGTATAGAACAGCATGCCGGATGGTGAGATCGACGGCACCCAGTATTTGACCGGCTGCTCCATGCCGTCTTTGGCGGTGCTTTCATGGATCTTGCCGCCGCTGTATTCGAGGCCGAAGCCGATCACCGGCCAGCCGTAATTTTTGCCCTTGCCGACGATGTTGACCTCATCGCCGCCGCGCGGGCCGTGTTCGATTTCCCAGACGTCGCCCGACGCCGGGTTGATCGCGAGGCCCTGTCCGTTGCGGTGGCCGTAACTCCAGATTTCCGGCTTGGCGCCGGCGCGGCCGATGAACGGGTTGCCGGCGGCAGCCGATCCATCCGGTGCGATCCGGATCACCTTGCCGAGATGATTGCCGAGCTCCTGGGCCTGGTCGCGATAGGCAAAATGTTCGCCCAGCGTCACGAACAGATTGCCGTCATCGGCCTGCGCGATGCGGCAGCCATAATGATTTCCCGATGACAGCGGCCCTTCCTGGCGGAAGATGATTTTGGTTTCGTCGAGGCGGCCGCCGCCGTCGTTGAGTTTGGCGCGCGCGATCGCGGTACGGCCGCCGCCGCTGGTCCGCTCCGCAAAGCAGAAATAGATCGTCTTGTTTTGCGCATAGGATTTGTCGATCGCGACGTCGAGCATTCCGCCCTGGCCGGACGCCCACACGTCGGGTACGCCCTTGAGTGGCGGCGACAGCTGTCCCTCCAGCGAGACGAGGCGTATGCGGCCTGGCCGTTCGGTCACCAGCATCTTGCCGTCGGGGAGGAATCCGAGCGACCACGGATTGACCAGACCCCTTGCGAAGGTGCGCACTTCGAGTCCGCCGGCGGACGACGGAAACTCCGTCTCTTCGCCGCGGGTGCCGGTGGCGATCACCAAGGTCGCGGTCAGCAGGATCGCTGCCGTCAGCGCCACGGTCACAAGTCCGACAGGTGTCTTCATCTTCGTCCGCCCGCGATGCCAATCATCGCGCGTTGCTCTCGGAAAAAGTCCAAACAGGAAATGCCGGAGTCACGCCGGAATCGGCATGGCCATGGTCACCTTGATCGAGAGCACTGTCAGCGCAACGACGAGGCAGAGCGACAGCGTACCGATCGCCAGAGTGGCGGCAATGGCGTTGGTCAGTCGGAGAGACGCAACGGGCGCAGGGCGGCTTTCGAAGCCGGCCGTGCCGGGCGACCGTATCATGGGTCTAAATCCTTCAAGACGCGGACGAATCACCCGCGACATCGGGAAGTTCACAATTGTGGCCGGCAATATTGGGGCGCGCGCGTGCCAAAAAATGGCGAAATCACGGCAAAGGTTAACGTTATTCCCGCTGTCCTTAACCTTTGGACGCCTCTTCAAGCGAACGTGAATCCGTCCGCGCCTCAAGCTCCGGCGGCGACGCTGGCGGGATCATCGACCTCGGCATCCGGCCGCCAGTCCATGGTTACGAAACCGGGGGTCTGTTCGATCCGCCGCAACCAGGCGCGGATCGCGGGGAAGGTCGCGAGGTCAAAGTCGCAGCGGTCGGCGACATGGGTGTAGCCGTACAGCGCGATGTCGGCGACCGTGAGCTGGTCAGCGGCAAAATAGGCCCGGGTCTTGAGATGGTTTTCCATCACCTGAAGCGCGGCATAGCCGCGCTCCATCCAGTCCTCCAATGCGTGGGTCTGCAGGTCGCGGCCGCCCTTGACCAGCGACAGCCAGAAATAGGCCGCGCCGAGATTGGGCTCCAGCGCATGCTGTTCGAAGAACATCCACTGCAGCGCCTCGGCGCGCTCGACCCGCGATTCCGGCGCCAGCGAGGTGCCGCCGGCGACGTACCACAGGATGGCGTTGGACTCGGCGAGGTAGCGTCCCTCGGCGACTTCCAGCAGCGGCACCTGTCCGCTCGGGTTCATCGCCAGAAAATCCGGCGTCCGGCTTTCGCCGCGCAGGATGTCGACTTCGATCGCGCAATACGGCGCTTTGAGCAGCGACAGCGCAAGGCGGACCTTGTAGCTGTTGCCGGAGCGCTGCATCGAATAGAGCTTGTACATCGTATGAATTTCAATCGATCCGTTGGACGTCTGTCGCGCAGCGGATCGCCGCAACGCGGCTAAACAATGATGCCGTTGGGGGTGCGTCGCAAGACCCGCATTATGGAAAAAGTCGAAAACCTCTACCGCACTGCACGCGCACAGAACGCCATGCCTCGACGGAGCGATCACGTGGTCGGGATTTGTGATCGGAACGCTTCAAGCTTTCGCGATATTGCCGATCCGTGCAGGCGCGGATTTTGAAATCTCTGCGAGATGGATCGACGTCTATTCTGAATTGACCTCGGAGCAATCGCGGCACCTGATCGCGTCGGAGGGCCAGACCCCGGCGCGGCGTGCGGGCCGGGGATGATCAGGCCATCGCCAAGACCCTCGTCCAAGACCGTCACCAAGACCGTCACCAAGTCCGTCGCGGCCGCGCCGGTTTCCTTGGCCAGATATGAGTCATTTCGGCGCAGAATTTTTCCAAATATTGCGCCGATCGAGCCTGCGCCCCCGTAAAATTTGAGCCTTTCGGGCCAAGCTTCTTGCGATGCGGCGCTGAGCGCTTTAGGGTGCGCCGATCCCAACATCGAGAATCGCGGATCATTCCCGAAACGGGCGCCGAGTGTGCCCACACATGCCATTCCCAGGAGATGATGATGCCTTTTCTGTCCGCTGCGCTCGACCGTGTGAAGCCGTCCGCGACGATCGCGGTCACGGATAAAGCACGCGCGCTGAAAGCGGCCGGCCGCAACGTCATCGGCCTTGGCGCCGGCGAGCCCGATTTCGACACGCCCGCCAACATCAAGCTGGCGGCGATCCACGCCATCGAAGCCGGCAAGACCAAGTACACCGCGGTCGACGGTATTCCCGAGCTGAAGGAGGCGATCATCGCCAAGTTCCAGCGCGAGAACGGCCTGACCTACAAGCCGAACCAGATCATCATCGGCACCGGCGGCAAGCAGGTGCTCTACAACGCGCTGATGGCGACCATCAATCCGGGCGACGAGGTCATCATCCCGGCGCCCTATTGGGTCAGCTATCCCGAAATGGTGGCGCTGGCCGGCGGCGTGCCGGTCTCCGTGGTGTGCACCGTGGCGCAGGGCTTCAAGCTGCAGCCCGACGCGCTGGAAAAAGCGATCACGCCGAAGACCAAATGGATCATTCTCTGCTCGCCGTCGAACCCGACCGGCGCGGCCTACTCGCGCAGCGAGTTGAAGGCGCTCACCGACGTGCTGGTGAAGCATCCGCACGTCTGGGTGATGACCGACGACATGTACGAGCACCTGGTCTATGACGACTTCGTGTTCACCACGCCGGCGCAGATCGAGCCGAAACTGTACGACCGCACGCTGACGGTGAACGGCGTGTCGAAGGCCTATTGCATGACCGGCTGGCGCATCGGCTATGCCGGTGGCCCGGCCGAACTGATCAAGGCGATGGCGACGATCCAGTCGCAATCGACCTCGAACCCGTCGTCGATCTCGCAGTGGGCCGCGGTCGAGGCGCTCAACGGTCCGCAGGACTCCATCCCCGCCAACAACAAGGTGTTCAAGGAACGCCGTGACCTCGCGGTGTCGATGCTGAACCAGGCCAAGGGCATCGAATGCCCGCGGCCCGAGGGCGCGTTCTACGTCTATCCGTCCTGCGCCGGCACCATCGGCAAGACGGCGCCGTCCGGCAAGGTGATCGCGAATGACGAGGACTTCGTCACCGAGCTGCTGGAGACTGAGGGCGTTGCCGTGGTGCAGGGTTCCGCGTTCGGACTTGGCCCGGCGTTCCGGATCTCCTACGCCACCAAGACTTCCGATCTCGAAGACGCCTGCAAACGCATCCAGCGCTTTTGCGGTAATTTGCGGTAGAGCGTTTTCGAGCGAAGCATACCCTCGGACATGATCCGGGGGTGGAGTCCGGTTCGCGTTAAGAAAAATGCGTCAGAAAAAAAGCGCGTTATGAAGCGAAGCCTGTCCCGCCAATGATGCGGGGCGGGTTCCGGTTTGTGTCCCAAAATTTCTGTCAAAGAAAACGCGCAAAGAAAACACGTCCGAAAAAAGGCGTGTCAAATCACATCACGCTTAGACCGCATGATGTTTTGAAGTCTTCTTTTTGCAAAGCGCCATGTTTTGAACACGGCGCTTCCTTCCTGTCCGCCGCACACATTCAGTTCATCAAGCGGGGACGACACATGCTTTTCGGAAAACGCCTTACGACCTTCGGCATCGCCATCGCGGCGCTGGTTGCGCCGATCGCGAGCGCAGATGCGGCACCGCCGGTTCGCGCCGGCGTCCTGCAATGCCAGGGCGGCCAGAATGTCGGCTATGTCGTCGGCTCCGTGACCAGCCTCGAATGCGTGTTCAAGAGCGAAGGCCGCCGGCCGGAACCCTACATTGCCACCGTGCGCCGCTACGGCCTCGATCTCGGCATCACCGCGCAGACGCAATTGGCCTGGGCGGTGAACGCGCCGAACAGCCGGGTCAGCCGCGGCGATCTCGCCGGCAACTATGGCGGCGTCGGCGCCAACGCGTCGGTCGGTATCGGCGGTGGTGGCAACTTCCTCGTCGGCGGTCCGGCCAATTCCTACGCGCTGCAGCCGCTCAGCGTGCAGGGCCAGACCGGGCTGAACGTCGCCGCCGGGATTGCTGATATCCAGCTGGAGCCGTTCCGCGGCTACGGCCCTCCGCGCCGTCACCACCGCCGGCATCATCGCCGCGGTTGATCGATGGTTTTGATGAAAAGGCCCGCGAGAGCGGGCCTTTTTTTGTTGGCAGTATCCGCCGTCATTCCGGGATGGTCCGAATTACCAGACCCGGAATCTCGAGATTCCCCGATGCGCAATTGCGCATCTGAGGTTGGATGCTGCGCATCGCCCCGGAATGACGGTTGAATAAATCGACGCCCGCCAATCTGGAACCGCTGCGGATGTTGTGCCATAGAAAAGCGCACACCCTTGGCCCGCACCGTTCTCAATTCCCTGCTCGCATCACATCGTTTCAGCCGGAGATTTCTTCATGCGTCACTCCCTTCTCGCCGCTGCCGCCATCGCCGTGTGGGCCACCTCGATCGCCGGCGCCAATGCGCAGCAGGTGGCGCGGGTGCAGGTCGGCATTCTCGAATGCCGCGGCGGCGCCAGCGTCGGCTTCATCGTCGGATCCGTCACCAATCTCGGTTGCGTGCTGCGCGCCGACGGCATGCCGGAAGACCGTTACGTCGCCACCATCCGTAAAGTCGGCCTCGATCTCGGCATCACCCAGGAATCCGCGCTGGCCTGGGGCGTGTTCGCGCCGTCGGCGCAGCTCGGACCGGGCGGCCTCTCCGGCGATTATATCGGCGCGCAGGGCAGTGCCACGCTCGGCGTCGGCGGCAACGTGCTGGTCGGCGGTTCGGCAAACTCGATCGCCCTGCAGCCGCTGAGCCTGCAGGGCCAGGTCGGCGTCAGCATTGCTGCCGGATTGGAAAGCCTGGAACTTCGGCCGGGGCGGTAACCGGGACAATCGAAAAAGGCCCGCGGAATGCGGGCCTTTTGTTTGTCCGGTCTGTTCAGGAAATACTAAGACCTGAGGCTTTTCGCGATGTGCCGATCAGTATCGGGCACTGACTGCGACCGGCGTCGGGTTGAAGTGATAGTTCACGCCGAACTTGATGAGGTGCAGGTCCTGCGGCATCTTGTCGAACTGAGTGGAAGAAGCGCCCGATCCTACGATGGGCGGAGCGTTGATGTTGCGAACGCCGGTCGCCGTCAGGTTCTGCGCAAGCATCTTGATGTAGTCGTATTCGAATTTGGCCGACCAGTTGCCGCCGAGGGCGTACTCAACGCCGGCACCCGCCACGACTCCGGTGTGCAAGGCTTTGGCTTCCAGGTTGAAGACCGCGCTGAGATTTGGGCCAATCCGGGTGTCAGTAAGCGTGTGCCTCTCGTCAGCGAGCGCGACGCCGGCCTTGCCATACACCATCAGGCGGTCTGCAGTTACAAAACCTGCGCGCGCTGCCGCGATCGCAAGCCAATTGACCTTTGTCTCGAAGTCAAAAGTCTGAGTGGTCGCACCAAAATTAAGGACGGCTGTCTGACTGCCTTTGATGCCGGTCCACATCCATTCGCCTTCGACGCCGAAGACCAATGTGCCTGCCTGCGCGTTGACCCCGACAGTTCCGCCGGCAAGCCATCCATTTGCATCATACTTTCCGGTTTGGGGATTTGCCGGATTGAACAGATCGGGCCATTCCGCGTGGCCGAAACCATATCCGCCCTGTACGCCGACATAGGCTCCCGACCAGTTGTATCCCGGCGCGGCCTTGACCGGCGCAAGAGTCGGATCCGTCTGAATTCCGCCAAAACGATAATTCACGCCGATCTTGCCGAGATGGAGCGCCTGCTCGATTGATGCGCCGGCCGCACCCAACGGAGTTACAACGCCATTGACGTTCGCCGTTCCAGTAAGTCCCGCCGTTCGGGTGCCGAGATGGACGTAGTTGTACTCGGCCTTGACCGACCAGTTGTTTCCTAACGCATACTCCGTTCCGAAGCCGACAATGGGAGCCCACCGATGCTCGCTGCCGCTGCCTGAGGCCATTTCGCTAGAAGGAGCCAGCGGCGCGAAGCTCGAACTGCTAAAGCTGAACGAATGCTTTTCCTGCGCGACTGCAAGGCCGCCCTTTGCGTAGACAAACCAACGATCGGCGGCCAAACCGGCACGCCCCGTAAACGTCACCAGGCCATTGATCTTCGACCTGGCGGTGGCTTCTGTCTGGAATCCAAGGGGTGGTCCGCCGTTGAGAAGCAACTGCGAGCCACCAATGTCAGCCCACGATCCGTCAAGCTCGAGGCCGAACACGAGGCTGCCGATTTGCTTGTTGATCCCGATCTGGCCGCCGGCGAGGAAACCCTTCGCAGTGAGATCGGCACCTAGCACACCGGTCCAATCCTTCATGCCTCCGCCGTAGCCGGCATGCATACCGATATAGACGCCGCTCCAGTCGTAAAGGGCCGGCGCGATCGCCGCCGCCGGGCGAGGTCCGAGATCGGCCGCGAACCCAGCAGAGAGACTGCCCAATGAAATGGCAGCGGCTGCGAGCGTCGTCCGCGATAGATGATTCATGATGTCGCCCCCGAGCAATTCTGCGGATGAGTCCTGATCCTGAATCGTCAGGTCCGGGGTTCATCAGGTCCTGTTTCATTCTTAGCGAGGCGCCCAAAATCGGTTTGTCCTCGTTGGCGCTCGATTTGCACGGCGTGGCATTAGCCGGCGATTGCCGGCGAGCGTTGCAATCGCGCCACGCTTTCTGTGCTTGGCCAATAGAAAAGGCCCGCGAAATGCGGGCCTTTTGTTTGTCCGGTCTGTTCAGGAAATACTAAGACCTGAGGCTTTTCGCGATGCGCTGATCAGTATCGGGCACTGACTGCGACCGGCGCCGGGCTGAAGTGATAGTTCACGCCGAACTTGATCAGGTGCAGGTCCTGCGGCATCTTTGAGAACTGGCCGGCAAGAGCGACCGATTGCACGATGGGCGGGGCGTTCACGCGCTGGGTGCCCGTCGCCGTAAAGTTCTGCGCAAGCATCTTGATGTAGTCGTACTCGAATTTGGCCGACCAATTGCCGCCGAGGGCGTACTCAATGCCGGCACCCGCCACGAGTCCGGTGTGCAGGGCTTTGGCTTCCAGGTTGAGTACCGAACTGAAACCTGGATCGATCGTGCTTTGAGTAAGCGTGTGCCTCTCGTCAGCGAGCGCGACGCCGGCCTTGCCATAGACCAGCAGGCGGTCGGCGGCCACAAAACCGGCGCGCGCTGCCGCGATCGCAAGCCAATTGACCTTTGTCTCGAGGCCGGTCTGCGTTACTCCCACGCCAAAATCAAAAACCGTTGTCTGATTGCCTTTGATGCCGGTCCACATCCATTCGCCTTCGACGCCGAAGACGAATGAGCCTGCCTGCGCATTGACCCCGACGGTTCCGCCGGCAAGCCATCCGTTCACATCATACTTTCCGGTTTGGGGATTCGCCGGATCGAACAGGTCGGGCCATGCCTTGTGGCCGAAGCCGTATCCGCCCTGAACGCCGACATAGGCGCCCGACCAGTTGTATCCTGGCGCGGCCCTGACCGGTGCGAACGTCGGATCGGTCTGAATTCCGCCAAAACGATAATTCGCGCCGATCTTGACGAGATGGAGCGCCTGCTCGATTGGCACGTTGGTCGGATCAAGGGGAGCTGCGACGCCATTGAAGTTCGCCGTTCCGGTAAATCCCACCGTTCTGTTGCCCAGGTGGACGTAGTCGTACTCGGCCTTGACTGACCAGTTGTTTCCTAACGCATACTCCGTTCCGAAGCCGACGGTGGGAGCCCATCGATGCTCGCTGCCGCTGCCAGAGATGGCGGCGGTAAACGGAGGTGCTGGCGGGAAGTTAAAACTGTTATTGCCGAAAGAATGCCTTTCCTGCGCGAGGGCGAGGCCGCCCTTGGCATAGACGAACCAACGGTCGGCGGCCAAACCGGCACGCCCCGTCAACGTCACAAGGCCATCGATCTTCGATCGGCCGGTGATGTCTACCTGGAAGCCAGCGGCCGGTCCGCCGTTGGAAAGTAGTTGCGAGCCCCCAATGTCGGCCCACGATCCATCAAGCTCCAGGCCGAACACCAGGCTGCCGATCTGCTTGTTGATTCCGATCTGGCCGCCGGCGAGGAAACCCTTCGCAGTGATATCGTTCCCCAGCGCTTGGGTCCAATCCTTCATGCCTCCGCCGTAGCCGGCATGCAGACCGACATAGACACCGCTCCAGTCGTAAAAGGCCGGCGCAATCGGCGCCGCCGGGCGCGGTCCGAGATCGGCCGCGAACCCGGCAGAGAGACTGCCCAATGAAATGGCAGCGGCTGCGAGCGTCGTCCGCGATACATAATGCATAGTGTCACCCCCGAACAATTCTGCGGATGAGTCCTGGTCCTCAAAGCGTCAGGCCCGGATTCATCAGGTCGCGTTTCATCAAGTCTCGGTGCACTCTTACCAAGCCGCGCAGAATGGGGTTGTCCTCAGTGGCTCCTGATTTGCACCGCGTGGCATCGCCTCCTGATTGCTGGCGAGCGTTGCAATCGCGCCACGGGTTGCGAAACTGGCTGGCACAATTGGTTTAACTGGCACTGTCTGGATCGTGCCGATGCAGCTATTTTGACTTGATCGGGATCTGCTCGAAGCGAAGCGAATTTTGAAGGCATCGCAGGCGATGGACGTTGATGAGTTGGGCGGAAAGGCCGTTGGCGGCAGGATTCAGAAAGTTGTTTTTGCGTCGGAGCAACTTCCGTCCCATCTGAGCGATCAGGAAAAATTCTCGCTTTGGCTGGATCAGTGGAATGCGCTTTACGGCTCGGTCGATCTCCAGCGTGCGGAAGACCGCCCGTTCACGGTGAACTTTGAGTTCGTGCCGATCGGCGCGGTCGGTATCGGTCGGCTCGACGGCAGCATCGATCGGATGAGACGCAGCCAGCGCGACGTCGCTGCCGATGGTGCGGACAATTTTTGCGTCGCGCTTTATAACGGTCGCTCCGATATAATCAGCATCCAGAACGGGCAGGAGGCGACGATCAACCGCGACGCAGCGGTGCTTCTGACTGCCGAACCCGGCGAGATGCTCGTAGGTCCGGAAAATGGCTGGTATGGGATCAATATTTCGCGCGCCCGGCTTCTTGCATTGGTCCCAAACGCTGACGACCTCATAGGCAAGCCGCTCGATGCGTCCTCACCGGCATTGCGTCATCTCGGCCGGTACGTCGAGTTTCTCATGGGCCTGAAGCAGGAAAGCGATCCGGCGCTCGACCGGCGCATCGAGACGATGCTTGTCGATCTCATCGCACTTGCGCTCGGCGCGCGCGGCGATCCGTCGGAGATTGCCGTGACCCGCGGCCTGCGCGCAGCACGATTGCACGACGTTCTTGCGGCCATCAAATCGGGCTTTCACGATCCGGAATTCTCGTCGCAGAGCGTTGCGCAGCGTTTGGGCCTGTCGCGTCGTTACGTGAACGATCTGCTGGCGGAAAGCGGATCGAGCTTCGCCGAGCGCGTGCTTGAGATGCGGCTGCATGAGGCCAGGGTGATGCTGATGGATGCAGCCCACGATCGATTGAAGGTGAGCGAAATTGCATGGACCTGCGGGTTCAACGAGGTCCCTTACTTCAATCGCCGCTTTCGCCGCCGTTTCGGCATGACGCCGACCGAACTGCGGGAAACGTCGCGGCGCTCAAGATAAGGATGGCGGTCCACGGTTCCGCGAACTTCAATCGCGCGCGGCCGGGCGTGCGGTACCCGGCCGGCGTCAGCATCGCCGCCGGCGAACTTCGGCCGGGAAGGTAACCTTAGTCTGGATTCATGGAAGCCAATCTTGACAGTGACGGTGGTTGACCTTAAAAAGAATGAACGTTCTTTTTAAGGAGAAGCCGGATGCGCAGTCAGGAAGTCAGTCGGACCGCGGAATTCATGGCGGTGTTTCGTGCCTCCGAACATGCCAAGGCGCCGAACTCGCGCGCCTTTGCCGATCCGCTCGCGGCCGCTCTGCTACCGGGTGAACTGCGACTGGCGGCAAAACTTTTCGGGTTGCGCCCGGCGGCGGCACTGTTGAACAACTATATCGACCGCCGCTGGCCTGGCGCGCGAACCTCCGGCATCGCCCGCACCAAATTGATTGACGACTGGATTGTGCAGGCGGCGGCCGAGATCGACCAGGTGGTGCTGCTCGGCGCTGGTTTCGACACCCGCGCCTGGCGTCTGGACGCGCTCGCGACCGCCCGGATATTCGAAGTGGACCATCCCAATACCGCCAGAGTGAAGCAGGCGCGGCTGCGCTCGGCGCAAGCCGATTTGCGAAAGGTGACGTTCGTCAAGGTCGATTTCGAAGTCGACGACTACGATAAATTGCTTCGCGCCGCGGGCTTCGACGCATCGCGTCCTGCGATCGTGGTGTGGGAAGGCGTGAGCCAATATCTCACCGGCGAAGCGGTATGCGGTGTGATGCGTTGGGCGGGCCGCCTTGCGCCGGGAAGTCGCTTCATCTTCACCTATGTCCACGAGGGGGTGTTGAACGGTTCGGTCGCCTTCGCGGGTGCCGAAAAGGCCATCGCCAAGGTGGACGGAACCGGCGAGCCGTGGCGGTTCGGGCTGCTGCCCGAACAACTGGCCGCGTTCCTGCGCGAACGTGGACTTGCGCTACTGAGCGATCTCGGGGCCGACGAGTATCGCGCGAAAGTGATGGGTGCGCAGAGCCGTCAAATGCCGGGCTACAGCTTCTATCACACGGTGCTGGCGGAAGTGCCACGTGCCTAGGATCAGCGCGGCACGGGCCAGTGCCCAGCGTGAACGCATTCTCGATGCCGCGCTGACCTGTTTTGCGCGCGAAGGTTTTCACGCCGCGACGATGCAGGACATCGTCGCCGAATCCGGTCTCAGTCCGGGGGCTATCTACGGATACTTCAAAGGCAAGACCGAAGTGGTGATGGCGATCGCCTCCGAACGGCACGCGATGGAGCGGCTGCGCATGCAGCATGCGCTGACCGCGGCCGATCTCGATACCAGTCTGGTGCGCCTGGTCGAAGGTTTTGTGCTGGGTTTGCGCGATCCGCAGGAAAAAAGATGGCGCAAGCTCGCGGTGCAGCTATGGGCGGAGAGCCTGTCCAATCCGCGATTAAAGCGCGAGGCCCTGGCAGGCGTCAGCCAGGCGGTCGAGATATTGTCGCCGATGATCCGCAAGGCGCAGCGCGAGGGACGGTGGCCACGGAACCTCGACCCGGAATCGGCCGCGCGTGTCATGATCGCCGTTCTGCAGGGTATCTCCCTGCAACTGGCCTGGGACGACGCGATCGATATAGCCGGTTTTGCATCGGCGTTGCGGATCATGATCGACCCGCCCGCGGTCTGATGGTCCCGACTCGCACTGCACCGCAGCGATGATTTTCTGGCTTGCCAAATCGTCGCGGCGGGCGGAGCATCTGATCCGCCGACCCAATCATGGGCCGAGCTCCAAACAAGGAGGCGGCAATGGGACAAGACGTCAGAAGTCCCCCAGGTACTAAAGAATCGGGTCCACGGTGCATTGCGCTGGTGGGCCCTTTCCAGAGCGGTAAAACCACACTTCTTGAAGCCATACTGGCGCGCACGGGCGCCATCCACCGCGCCGGCAGCGTCGATGCCGGAACTTCGGTCGGCGATTCCAGCCCCGAGGCGCGGCACCACAAGATGGGCGTGGCCTTAAGTGCAGCCACCACCACCTTCATGGGCGACAGTTACACCTTTATCGATTGTCCCGGCTCGATCGAGTTCGCGCAGGACATGCGCTCGGCACTGCCGGCGGTCGATGCCGCGATCGTGGTTTGCGAAGCCGATGAAAAGAAGCTGCCGCAACTGCAGATCATCCTGCGCGAGCTCGAGGAAATGGGCATTCCGCGCTTTCTGTTTTTGAACAAGATCGACAAAGCCAACAAGCGCATCCGCGAAACGCTGGCGACGTTGCAGCCGGCCTCGCGCGTGCCATTGGTCTTGCGCCAGATTCCGATCTGGAACGGCGAATTGATCGAAGGCTTTGTCGATCTGGCGCTGGAGCGCGCCTTTGTCTACCGCGAACACAAGCCCTCGGAAGTGATTGCGCTGGACGGCGGCAATCTCGACCGCGAGAAGGAAGCGCGCTTCTCGATGCTGGAAAAGCTCGCCGATCACGACGACGTGCTGATGGAGCAACTCCTGGAAGACATCCAGCCGCCGCGCGATGCGGTGTTCGACGATCTCGCGCGCGAATTGCGCGAAGGCCTGATCTGCCCGGTATTGCTGGGTGCCGCGACACGCGAAAACGGCGTGCTGCGGCTGATGAAGGCGTTGCGGCATGAAGCGCCCGGCGTGACCGAGACCGCCAAGCGCCTCGGCGCGTCTTCGCCCAAGGATGCGCTGGGCTATGTGTTCAAGACCCTGCATCAGCCGCACGGCGGCAAGCTGTCGCTGGTGCGGCTGCTCGCCGGGCACCTCGATGACGGTGCGACGCTGCAATCCTCGTCCGGCGAAGCGGGCAGGGTCTCCGGCATCCTCGCGGTCAGTGGCGGGCACGACAGCAAACGGGCGGCGGCGGAAGCCGGCGAAACCGTGGCGCTGGGCAAGCTCGACGCCATCAAGACAGGCGACACGCTCTCGAGCGGCAAGACTGCGCCGGCCTCGCTCGCGCGGGTCGAGCCGACGCCGCCGGTGCTGGCGATGTCGCTGGCCGCGAACGATCGCAAGGACGACGTCAAGCTCGGCCAGGCGCTGCTGCGGCTGAACGAGGAGGATCCGTCGCTGTCGATGATCCACAACACCCAGACCCACGACATCGTGCTGTGGGGGCAGGGCGAGATGCATCTGCGCGTCGCGCTCGAGCGGCTCAAGGATCGTTTCGGCGTCAACGTCAAATCGCAGGCGCCGGCGATCGGCTATCAGGAGACGATCCGCAAATCGATCACGCAGCGCGGGCGCCACAAGAAGCAGTCCGGCGGCCATGGCCAGTTCGGCGACGTGGTGCTGGACATCAAGCCGATGCCGCGCGGCTCGGGCTTTGAATTCCACGAAAAGGTCGTCGGCGGCGCGGTGCCGCGCAACTATATCGGCGCGGTGGAAGAGGGCGTGGTCGACAGCCTCACGCGCGGCCCGCTCGGCTTTCCCGTGATCGACCTCCACGTCACCCTGACCGACGGCTCCTATCACAGCGTCGATTCCTCCGATCTTGCCTTCCGCACCGCGGCGCGGCTCGGCATGAGCGAGGCGCTGCCGCAGTGCCAGCCGGTGCTGCTGGAGCCGATCCACATGGTGGAGATCGTCTGCCCGACCGAGGCGACGGCAAAAATCAACGCCATCCTGTCGGCGCGGCGCGGCCAGATCCTCGGCTTCGACACCCGCGAGGGCTGGGCCGGCTGGGATTGCGTCCGCGCCACCATGCCGGAGGCCGAGATCGGCGACCTGATCGTCGAGCTGCGCTCCGCCACCGCCGGCGCCGGCGGCTTTACGCGGCAGTTCGACCGCATGGCCGAAGTGACCGGCCGCGCCGCCGACCAGATCATCGCCGCGAACAGGGTCGCGGCGTGATGGTTTGACGATCGTCATTTTCGGGATGGCCGGGCTTGACCCGGCCATCCACGTCTTTCTTGGTTAAGTGGACGTGGATGCCCGGCACCCTTCTCCGCCAATGGCTTCGACGGGGCCACAAGCGGTCGGCCCGCCAAAGCTTTGGCGAAGGCGGCAAGGCCGGGCATGACGAGTTTGGCTACAAGCAACCCGGTCCAGCCCGGCACCCCCACCTGAGCATTGACACCGCCGCCGGCTTGGCCGAATTGACTGCCATGACCCGAGCAACCAGACCCCCCGCCGCGTGCCTGATCGGATGGCCGGCCGCGCATTCGCGCTCGCCGCTGATCCATCATTACTGGCTGCGGACGCTGGGCATCGAAGGCGGCTACGTCATCGAAGCGGTGCCGCCCGACGAACTTCAGGACTTTGTCTTTCGGCTTTCGCTGCGCGGCTTCGTCGGCGCCAACGTCACCATTCCGCACAAGGAGCGCGCGCTGGCGCTGTCGAAGCCGGATGACCGCGCCCGCGCGGTCGGCGCCGCCAACACCTTGTGGTTCGAGAACGGTGAGCTGTGTTCGACCAACACCGATGTCGAGGGTTTTATCAATAATCTCGATGCCTGCGCGCCCGGATGGGAGCGTGCCGAGGAGGTGCTGGTGCTGGGCGCCGGCGGTTCGGCGCGCGCCGTGCTGTTCGGGTTGATCGAACGCGGCGTCAAGCGCGTGCATCTGGCCAACCGGACCGGGGAGCGCGCGCAGGCGCTGGCGGATCAATTCGGCGCGAGCGTATTGCCGGTGGCATGGGATGCGCTGGACGAATTGCTGCCGCGCGCCGGGCTGCTGGTGAACACGACCTCGCTCGGGATGCACGGCCAGCCGGCGCTTGAACTCGATGTCGGCCGGTTGCCGCAGGGCGCCGTCGTCAGCGACCTGGTTTACGTGCCGCTGGATACGCCATTGCTGGTCGCCGCGCGCGGGCGCGGGCTGCAGACCGCCGACGGGCTCGGCATGCTGCTGCACCAGGCGGTGCGCGGGTTCGAATTGTGGTTCGGAAAGCGCCCCGAAGTGACATCAGAACTTCGTGCGATCGTCGAGGCCGATCTCAATAAAGTTTGAGCGGGAGTATCGTTGCGGGAGTTGGGGGCAATGGCTACGTGGTGGCCTACCGGAGATCCCTCATGTCCAAGAATCTGTCCAAGAATCTGTCCAAGAATCTGTCCAAGCATCGTTCTACACTGATCCGCCCGCTGTTCGCCGCCGCGATGGTGGCCGCGTCCACCATTTACGCCATCGCCCAGCAGCCGCCCACGCCGACGCGGGTTCGCGGCACCATCGAAGGTGTCGAGGGCGACATACTTGCGGTCAAGTCGCGCGGCGGTGAAGACGTCAAACTGCACATGACCGGCGATATCAGGGTGGTCGGGATTACCAAAATCCCGCTGTCCGATGTCAAGGTGGGTTCCTTCATCGGCGCCACCACGGTGCCGGGACCGGACGGCAGCCAGAACGCGGTCGAGGTGCACGTGTTTCCCGAGGCGATGCGCGGCACCGGCGAGGGCTCGCGGCCGTATGATCTGCGCCCCAACAGCACCATGACCAATGCGACGGTGGATCAGTCGGTAGCCGGCAATGACGGTCACACGCTGTTGATCAAATACAAGGGCGGCGAGAAGAAGGTTTTGGTCTCGCCGGAGACGCCGGTCGTGACCTATGTCCCCGCCGACAAATCCGATCTCAAGCTTGGTGCCAAGGTGATCGCGTTCATGAAAAAGCTGCCGGACGGCTCGTTCGAGACCAACCGCGTCAGCGTCGGCCGCGATGGGCTGACCCCGCCGATGTGACGCGAAGCGTCATTCCGGGATGGTGCGCTAGCACCAGACCGCAGGTGCGCAATTGCGCACCGGGGAATCTCGAGATTCTCAGGTGCGCAATTGCGCACCATAGTTCGATGCTGCGCATCGCCCCGGAATGACAGAGATGGAATAGCCATTCCCTATCGGTGTTCGCGTTGATGGGACGTTCAGATATCGGAAGGGATACCGCCATGCGGATGACGTCACGCCTGCTCGCTGCTGCATTGACATTTGCCACCGTGTTTGGGGCGTCCGCCTGGGCGCAACAACCGCCGACCGTGCGGATCCGCGGCACCATCGAGGCTGTCGATGGCAATGTTCTCTCGATCAAGTCGCGCGAGGGCGCCGACATGAAGGTGCGGATGACCGACAATGTGGCGGTGTTCGGCGTCGCCAAAACCGAACTGTCTGAGATCAAGGAAGGCTCCTACATCGGCGTCACCGGCCTGCCGGAGCCCGACGGTACCCAGCGGGCGGTTGCCGTTCACATCTTTCCCGAAAACCAGCGCGGCGCCGCGGAAGGTTTCCGGCCCTGGGATGCGCGCCCGAACTCGACCATGACCAACGCCACCGTCGCCCAGACGGTCAAGGGCACCGATGGTCAGAACATCCTGGTCAAGTACAAGGACGGCGAGAAGAAAGTCGTGGTGCCGCCGGATACGCCTGTTGTCACCTTCGTCGCCGGCGACAAGTCCGAGCTGAAGCCGGGTGCAAAAATCATCATCTTCGGTGCGGCGAAGAAGGAAGACGGCACGCTGGAAGCCGCCCGCGTCAATGTCGGCCGCAACGGGATCACACCGCCGATGTGAGGGGAAGCAAAGCTCCCTCAACACGTCGTCCCGGCTCAAGGCCGGGACGACGATAGATTATTCGTGCAGCTAAATCGCCAGCACGTGATCGTCGATTTCGGCGATGGTGTTGACGCCGCACAGGCCCATCGTCACCAGCATTTCGTTGCGGATCAGATCGAGCGCCTTGGCCACACCCTGTTGTCCGCCGGCGCCGAGGCCGTGGACAAAGGCGCGGCCGATCATGCAGGATTTGGCGCCGAGCGCGAGCGCGCGCATCACGTCCTGGCCCGACCTGATGCCGCCGTCGAACATGATCTCCATCTTGCCGCCGACCTCATCGACGATCTCCGGCAGCACCTCGATCGACGACGGCGCGCCGTCGAGCTGGCGGCCGCCATGGTTGGAGACCACCATCGCATGCGCGCCGGTCTTCACGGCCTCCTCGGCGTCCTCGACGTCGAGAATGCCCTTGAGGATCAGCTTGCCCGGCCAGATCGAGCGGATCCACTCGACATCCTTCCAGCTCAGCGTGGTGTCGAACTGCGCGTTGGTCCATTGCGAGAGCTGGGTGATATCGTCGGTGCCTTTGACGTGGCCGGCGATGTTGCCGAAGGTGCGGCGCTTGCCGCGCATCACGCCGGCGACCCAGCCTGGCTTGGTCGCGAAGTCGATCAGTTTCGACAACGACCATTCCGGCGGAATCGTCATGCCGTTCTTGATGTCCTGGTGGCGCTGTCCCATCACCTGCAAGTCGACGGTCAGGACCAGCGCGCTGCATTTCGCCGCGATCGCGCGCTCGATCAGGGATTTGATGAAGCCGCGGTCCTTCATCACGTAAAGCTGGAACCAGAACGGCTTGTCGACATTGGCGGCGACGTCCTCGATCGAGCAGATCGACATCGTGCTCAGCGTGAACGGAATGCCGGCGGCCTGCGCGGCGCGGCAGGCGGCGATTTCGCCGTCGCCGTGCTGCATGCCGAGCAATCCGACCGGGGCGAGGCTCAGCGGCAGCGCGGCCGGCTCGCCCAGGATCGTCGTCGACGTATCGCGCCTGGACACATCGACCAGGATGCGCTGGCGGAACTTGATCGCTTCGAGATCGGCACGGTTGGCGCGCAGCGTGTCCTCGGAATAGGAGCCGCGATCCGCATAGTCGAAAAACGCCTTCGGAACGCGGCGCTTGTGCAACTGACGCAGATCCTCGATGCAGGTAATGTGCTTCATGGACGTTCCCGGCCCCTTCCTGGATCTCTTGCTTGAATTTCTTTTCTGCGTCGTCATCTAGCATGGTTGATACGTCAGCCAAATCAGGCTCGCGGAACCCTGCGTGGGGGCAGTCCCAAGGAAAACATAAGGACATCTCATGACCGGACCTGATCGCCATCCCAAGCCCGCCCGCGAGTCCCGCGAGAGCGCTGAAAAGCGCCGGTTGGACGAGGCCCTGGAGGAGGGGCTTGAGGAGACCTTTCCGGGCTCGGACCCCGTGAATGTGACCCAGCCGCCGCCGTCGAAGGGCGACCATCACATCAAGCGGCGCGATCAAGGGGTAGCCAAGCAGCGGCTGGATTAAAAAGTATCATGTTTTGCAATGGGTTATGCTCCGACCGCGACTTCCGGTGCCGGTAATGATTCATCATATTTTTTGAAGCCATTTTAGCGCCTGAGAGACTATAAGGCCGGTGCACGCTATGGTGGGTGTTCGCTGCTTCTTGCCGGATGGCTTTACAGAGGCGTCGGAATGGCTGGGGGTTATATGAGCCGCAAATATTTCGGTACCGACGGAATTCGGGGCCGTGCCAATGGTCTGATCACACCGGAGCTCGCGCTCAAGGTGGGGCAGGCGGCCGGCCTGGTGTTTCAGCGCGGCGATCACCGCCATCGCGTCGTCATCGGCAAGGACACGCGGCTGTCCGGCTACATGATCGAATACGCGATGGTCGCGGGCTTTACCTCTGTCGGCATGGACGTGCTGCTGCTCGGCCCGATGCCGACGCCGGCGGTCGCGATGCTGACCAAGTCGATGCGCGCCGATCTCGGCGTGATGATATCGGCCTCGCATAATCTGTTCGAGGACAACGGCATCAAGCTGTTCGGCCCGCAGGGTTTCAAATTGTCCGACGACGTCGAAAAGCAGATCGAGCAATTGCTCGACGAGCCGATCGACCGGCGTCTGGCGCAGAGCGCCAGCCTCGGGCGCGCCCGCCGCATCGACGGCGTCCATGACCGTTACATCGAATTCGCCAAGCGCACGCTGCCGCGCGAACTCTCGCTCGACGGCCTGCGCGTCGTGATCGATTGCGCCAACGGCGCGGCTTACAAGGTGGTGCCGGAAGCGCTGTGGGAGCTCGGCGCCGACGTCGTTGCCATGGGCGTCGAGCCCGACGGTTTCAACATCAACAAGGAATGCGGCTCGACCTCGCCGGAGGCATTGAGTCGGAAAGTGCGGGAAATGCGCGCCGATATCGGCATCGCGCTCGACGGCGACGCCGATCGCGTGATCCTGGTCGACGAGCGCGGCCATGTGGTCGACGGCGACCAGCTGCTCGCGGTGATCGCGCAGAGCTGGAAGGAAGACGGCCGTCTCGCCAAGCCCGGCATCGTCGCCACCGTGATGTCCAATCTCGGGCTGGAGCGCTTCCTCGAAGGCATTGGGCTGGAGATGGTGCGCACGCCGGTAGGCGACCGCTATGTGCTCGAGCAGATGCTCAAGCAGGGCTACAATCTCGGCGGCGAGCCGTCGGGCCACATCATCCTGTCCGACTATGCGACGACAGGCGATGGTTTCGTCGCGGCGCTGCAGGTGCTGGCCGTGGTGCAAAAGCTCCGCCGCCCGGTGTCGGAGGTCTGCCACAAATTCGATCCGCTGCCGCAGATCCTGAAGAACGTACGCTATCGCAGCGGCAAGCCGCTCGACGACGCCGAGGTCAAATCCGCGATCGTCGATGGCGAAAAACGCCTCAACGGCTGCGGCCGCCTGCTGGTCCGCTCGTCCGGCACCGAGCCCGTGATCCGCGTGATGGGTGAGGGCGACGATCGCATCCTGGTCGAGGAAGTGGTCGATCACATCGTCACCGCCCTCGGCCACGCCGCCGCGGCGTAGGCGAGCACCATCACCTGAGGAAATCTTCCCTTCTCCCTTGTGGGAGAAGGTGGCGCGAAGCGCCGGATGAGGGGTTTCTCTCCATGGAAAGGTTTCTCTCCGCGGAGACAACCCCTCACCCGTCCTCGTTTCGCGAAGCCACCCTCGCCCACAAGGGGAGAGGGGAAGAATTCCCGCGGTCGAGCACCCTAACGCATCGCAGCCATTAGCTATTGATGCTGGTCGCAGCACCGCGCGCGGCGTAGGAACGGGCATTATTGCCAGTCGATATTCGGGAATCGCGCCCTTGAACAAGCCCGTCACCGTCTCCGAGGAAGCGCTCACCGCGCCCGTGGTGGTGCCCGACTTGTCGCCGGCGCTCGCCGCCAAGGCGGTAGCCGCGGGGCCGGCCTATGTCGTGCTGGCCGGGATCAGCTTCTCGCACTTCCTCAACGACACCATGCAGTCCCTGATTGCGTCGGTCTATCCGATCCTGAAGGACAATTACGCGCTCGACTATGCGCAGATCGGCCTGATCACGCTGGCGTTCCAGTTCACCGCGTCGCTGCTGCAGCCGCTGGTCGGGCACTTCACCGACAAGAAGGCGCAGCCGTTCTCGCTCGCGATCGGCATGGGGTTCACATTCTTCGGCCTGCTGCTGCTCAGCGTCGCGCATCAATACACGATCATTCTGATCGCGGCCTCGCTGGTCGGATTGGGATCGGCCGTGTTCCATCCGGAATCGGCGCGGATCGCGCGGCTTGCCTCGGGCGGGCGCTATGGCTTTGCGCAATCGGTGTTTCAATTGGGCGGCAGTTTCGGCACCTCGATGGGGCCGGTGCTGGCGGCGTTGATCGTGGTGCCGTTCGGCCAGCCCAGCATCGCCTGGTTTTCCTCGATCGCGTTTCTGGCGATCGTGATCCTGTGGCGGATCGGCGTCTGGTACCGGCCGCAGATCACGACGAAGAAGTCCGCCGTGGTCGAACGTCATCCGGATGCGCCGGACGCGCGCCGCGTCAAGATCGCACTCGTGGTGCTGGTGGCGCTGCTGTTTTCAAAACAGCTCTACGTGTCGAGCCTGTCGAGCTATTACATCTTCTATCTGATCGACAAGTTTGGCGTCTCGACCCAGGCAGCCCAGCTCTATCTCTTCATCTTTCTCGCCGCCAATGCCGCAGGCGCGTTCTTCGGCGGGCCGCTCGGCGACCGCTATGGCCGCAAATACGTCCTCTGGTTCTCGATCCTCGGCGCGCTGCCGTTCACTTTGGCGCTGCCCTATGCCGGCCTGTTTGGAAGTGCGGTGCTGACTGTCATCATCGGGTTGATCCTGTCCTCGGCGACGTCGTCGATCATCGTGTTCGCGCAGGAGCTGATGCCGCATCGCTTCGGAATGATTTCCGGCGTGTTCTTCGGCGTCGCCTTCGGCATCGGCGGGCTCGGGGCGGCGGTGCTCGGCAAGCTTGCCGATCACACCGGCATCGCCTTTGTCTATCATCTCTGCGCCTACCTGCCGGCGCTCGGCCTGCTCGCCGTGTTCCTGCCGAAGATGCCGAAGCTCGCGCGTTAGCGAAGCGTTTGCAAACGGCGCGGGCAAGCAAACGGGTAGGTCAGCATCCGTGTCATTTCCGTCAACACATCGTTAGGATGTATGGCGGTTTCGCCATTTTCTGTGCTGCAAATGCATCAGCTTGCGTTGTGTGAACACGTGCTGGCAGAAATATTCGGAGATTATCAACCTTAAAAATTAGGGTTAAGCGCCGCTTAAGCATTTGCTGGCATCGTCCGCTCGTGAGTTTTTGATGTGAGGCCTCCGCAGTCGCCTCACCGGACAAAAGGACGAAGCCAATGCGTAGCGTTAAGTCACTTCTTGCCGCCGGAGCGGCATCCCTGTTGTCGTCGGTGGCCTTCGCCGCGGACATGCCTTCGATTGCACCGCCACCTCCGATGGCCTATGCACCGGCTCCGGCGCAGGATTTCGGTGGCTGGTATCTGCGCGGCGATATCGGTATGACCAACACCCAGAGCAAGCTGCACGTCAACGCCTACGACACCCTGCCGGCCAATACGGTTTGGAGTCAGAACGGCCATGGCTTCGACAGCGGCACGCTGTACGGCGTCGGTGTCGGCTACCAGTTCAACAGCTGGTTCCGTGCTGACATCACCGGCGAGTATCGCTCGAAGGTCAGCTTCAAGGGCACGGACTTCTTCATGTTCAATCCCGGCGGCGGGCTCGCTGATGCCTACAACGGCGGCTACAAGAGCTGGGTCGGAATGGTCAACGGTTACGTCGACCTCGGTACCTGGTGGTGCATCACGCCGTTCATCGGTGCCGGCTTCGGCGCAGCCACCATCAAGACCACCGGCTTTAGCGATGTCGCGACGTTCCCGGCGTTCGATGGCCGCGCCAGCTCGTACTTCGCTGAAGGCGCGAGCAAGACCAACTTCGCATGGGCCGTGCACGCCGGTCTTGCCTACAAGGTCAGCAACAACTTCACGGTCGAACTGGCGTACCGCTACCTCGACATGGGTACCGGCATCCACGGCCAGGGCCGCTTCTTCGATGGCACGCCCGCCGGTACCTCGACCTTCCAGTACCGCGACATGACCTCGCATGACCTCAAGCTCGGCGTGCGCTGGAACCTGGAAAGCCCGCAGGTCTATGCGCCGGCGCCGCTGATGCGCAAAGGTTAATTGCGACTTCCATCTGTTAAGGATTGAGAACGGCGCGGGATCTTCCCGCGCCGTTTTGCTTTTGGCGCGGCCGCACCTGGCGCCTGTCGCAGGCACGCGACGGGTTTGGCTTTTTCGCGCAAGATCACGTCTCATCGGAGCCTGCGATAACGATTGGTTAGGGTTAACGAGCCATGATCAACGCAAGTTAGAGTTGTCCGATGGAGTGTTGCGATGCGTCGTTTTTTGCTGGTGGCGGTGATGTGTGGCGCGGCGGCTGGCGCGCAGGCGGCCGATATGCCGGACTTGCCGATTCTCCGCGGCAGTTTCACCGACGGGCTGAGCAGAAGCGGCGTCAACTGGTCGGGCGTCTATGTCGGCGGCCATGTCGCGCATGGCGCGGCGGACATGGACTTCACCAATTCCGGCCAGGATTTGCTCGCCAAGCTCCTGAACAATCTCGATCTGGAATCGCAGTTCAACATCTCGCAATGGCCTCTGCTCGGGAAGTCCCATATGCAGAGCAGCGGCTATGGCGGGTTCGTCGGTTATAATTTTCAGTGGAGCGACGCCGTCATCGGTGTCGAGCTGAACTATACCCACGGCAACTTCTTCGGTGCCAACAGCGGTTCGCAGGGTCGCTCGTTCCAATACCCCACCGATTACATATCGACAGCGCGCGTGTCCTCGAGCGCCTCGATGAACATCACCGATTACGGCTCGTTGCGGGTACGTGGCGGATACGCCATCGACAGCTTTCTGCCCTATGGATTCGTCGGCGTTGCGATGGGACAGGCGAGTATCAATCGCAGGGCCGACGCCAGCATTGATTATCTCTATGTCGGCACGAACGGACTTCCCAATTACTCTGCAGCCGGTTTCTTGACGGACAACGCCAATTCCAAGTTCATCACAGGATTTGCCGGCGGTCTCGGCATCGACATGATGCTGTATGCGGGTCTCTTCCTGCGCGCGGAGTGGGAATATCTCCGCTTCACCTCCAGTGTCGATACCACCGTCAACACGGTGCGCGCGGGCCTCGGCTACAAGTTCTGATGGGTTGCAGGCTCTGACCTGGCCTCGTCGTCGATCCTGATACCGTTGACAGATTTGCCGCGGGCTGTTGCACTGTCGCCCTTAACGAGGGCGGCCGCGCATGAAAATCTACGGCGATACCAATTCCGGCAACTGCCTGAAGGTGAAGTGGGTGTGCGACAAACTCGCGCTGCCCTATGGCTGGGTTGCGATCGATACGCTCAAGAGCCAAACCCGCACCACCGAGTTCCTCAAGCTCAACTATGCCGGCCAGGTGCCGGCGGTCGAATTCGACGACGGCCGCACGCTGGCGCAGTCCAACGCCATCATCCGCTATCTCGCCCGCGGCAGCGACCTCATTCCAGCGGATGCGTTCGCCGCCGCGAAGATGGACGAATGGCTGTTCTGGGAACAATACAGCCACGAGCCCTATATCGCGGTCTGCCGTTTCCAGATGTTCTATCTCGGGAAATCTGCCTCCGATCTCGACCCCGACAAGGTCAAGCGCGGCTATGCGGCGCTGGCGCGGATGGAACATCAGCTCGCCATCACGCCGTTCCTGGTCTGCGACGCCGTCTCGCTCGCCGACGTTTCGCTGCTGGCCTATACAAGGCTGGCGCATGAAGGCGGCTTCCATCTCGACGGCTATGCCGCCGTGCGCCGCTGGATCGGCGAGACCGAAAAATCGCTCGGCCTGCCGCCGGCGCGCTGAATTCACCGGAAAACCCCATGGCCACCGTTTCGCAAGTCACCATCCGTCGCGCGCGCCGTGACGATGTCGGTCACATCGTCGCCATGCTGGCGGACGATCCGCTCGGTGGCCCGCGCGAGCGGCTCGAGGATCCGCTGCCGCAAGCCTATTTCGACGCGTTCGAACGCGTCGCGGGCGACCGGAATATCCAGCTTGTGGTCGCCGAGGATGGCAAGGGCGCTGTCGTCGGCTGCCTGCAGCTGTGCATCCTGCCCGGCCTGAGTTCGCAGGGCGCCTCGCGCGGATTGCTCGAGGATGTCCGCGTCGCCAGCCATTGCCGCAGCCGGGGCATTGGCGAGCAGTTGGTGCAATGGGCGGTTTCAGAAGCGAGCGCCAAGGGCTGCAAGCTGGTGGAACTGCTGACGCATCATACGCGCGTGGATGCGCAACGGTTTTATGAACGGCTTGGATTCGCGCGCAGCCATCTCGGCATGACCTTGAGATTCTGATGCTTTATTCTTGTGCAGAGCTGCGTCACGACGCAGGCAATTGCCGATGGTCGTTCTGACTCTGCGATCCCGTTAACAGGCGATAAACTACCTCGACCTCCGTGATTTTACGGAGAGGAGCGTCTCCGCTATGTCAGCGTCTCCCATGGGGCCGTGGGCAACTCTGGGGGATTTTCGATGAAGGATTATTCGATCGTGCGGATCGGCAATGAATATGTCGTGCAGGCCGGCGAAAAAAGCGTTCTGAAAACTTCGAGCCGGCGAATGGCCGCCAGGCTGATCAACGATGCGGCTGGACTGCTGGAGCAGCAGCCGGTCTCGTCCACAGCTGTCGATGCTTCAATCACCTGTGATGTCAGGGACATATCGGAAGCGCCCGAAGTTCCTTGACGATCGGGCACGATTCCCCTAATCACCGCCGCGGGACACCTCCCCCCAACGGGAGGCTTGCTATCTGGAAGGATAGAATATGACCGTAGCGAAGCCCGCTTCGCGGCCAAATGTGCCGCATTTCTCCTCCGGCCCCTGTGCCAAGCGCCCCGGCTGGAACCCCGCAAATCTCAAGGACGCAGCGCTCGGCCGTTCGCATCGCGCGAAGGTCGGCAAGGCCAAGCTCAAGCTCGCGATCGAATTGACGCGCGAAGTGCTTGAAGTGCCGGCCGGTTACAAGATCGGCATCGTGCCGGCGTCCGATACCGGCGCGGTCGAAATGGCGCTGTGGTCGCTGCTCGGCGCGCGCCCCGTCACCACCATCGCCTGGGAATCCTTCGGCGAAGGCTGGGTCAGCGATATCGTCAAGGAACTGAAGCTCAAGGACGTCACCAAGCTGCACGCCGGCTATGGTGAAATCCCCGATCTTTCCAAGGCCGATCCCGCCTCCGACATCGTCTTCACCTGGAACGGCACCACTTCCGGCGTGCGCGTGCCCAATGCCGACTGGATCAAGGCCGACCGCGAAGGCCTCACCATCTGCGACGCAACGTCCGCCGCTTTCGCGCAGCCGCTCGATTTCGCAAAGCTCGATGTGGTGACGTTCTCCTGGCAGAAGGCGCTGGGCGGCGAGGCCGCGCACGGCATGCTGATCCTCTCGCCGCGTGCGGTGGAGCGGCTGGAGACCTACAAGCCGGCGTGGCCGCTGCCGAAAATCTTCCGCCTGACCAAGGGCGGCAAGCTCAATGAAGGCATCTTCGAAGGCGAGACCATCAACACGCCGTCGATGCTGTGCGTCGAGGATTATCTCGATGCGCTGAACTGGGCGAAATCGATCGGTGGCCTCAAGGCCCTGATCGCGCGCGCTGATGCCAACACCAAGGCGCTGGCCGACTGGAAGGCCAGGACGCCGTGGATCGACTTCCTGGCCAAGGATCCGGCGATCCGCTCCAACACTTCGGTGTGCCTGAAGTTCGTCGATCCCGCGATCACCTCGCTGACGGCGGACGCGCAGGCCGACTTCTCCAAGAAGCTGGTCGCGCTGGTGGAGAAGGAAGGCGCCGGCTACGACTTCGCCTACTACCGCGATGCGCCGGCGGGCCTGCGGATCTGGTGCGGCGCCACCGTGGAAGCGTCCGACGTCGCGCTGCTGACGCAGTGGATCGACTGGGCGTTCGCCGAGACCAAGGCCGCGTTGCCGAAGGCTGCTTAAGCTAGCGTCATCTCACATCGTCATGGCCGGGCTTGACCCGGCCATCCATCGAAAAAGAAGATGGACCCGCGGATCTCAAGCGCGAAGACGCGCTTCGTGCTTTAGCCCGCGGGTGACGACATCAGTACATCGCCCATAGGGATCACACCAATGTCCAAACCCAAAGTCCTCATCTCCGACGCGCTGTCGCCCGCCGCCGTTCAGATATTCAAGGACCGCGGCATCGATGTCGACTTCCAGCCCAATCTCGGCAAGGACAAGGACAAGCTCGCCGAGATCATCGGCAATTATGACGGGCTTGCGATCCGCTCCGCGACCAAGGCGACCGCCAAGATCATCGAGAAGGCCAAGAAGCTGAAGGTTATCGGCCGCGCCGGCATCGGCGTCGACAATGTCGAGATTCCCGCCGCGACCGCCAAGGGCATCATCGTGATGAACACGCCGTTCGGCAATTCGATCACGACCGCCGAACACGCGATTACCCTGATGCTGGCGCTGGCACGCGAGATTCCGCAGGCCGATGCCTCGACGCAGGCCGGCAAGTGGGAGAAGAACCGCTTCATGGGCGTCGAGATCACGGCCAAGACGCTCGGCGTGGTCGGCTGCGGCAATATCGGCGCGATCGTCGCCGACCGCGGGCTCGGCCTGCGCATGAAGGTGATCGCCTTCGATCCGTTCCTGTCGCCGGAGCGCGCCAAGGACATCGGCGTCGAGAAGGTCGAGCTCGACGATCTCTTGAAGCGCGCCGATTTCATCACGCTGCATACGCCGCTGACCGAGAAGACAAAAAACATCATCGACGCGGGAGCCATCGCCAAGATGAAGAAGGGCGTACGCATCATCAATTGCGCCCGCGGCGGCCTGGTCGACGAGCAGGCGCTGGTCGATGCCCTGAATTCCAAGCATGTCGCGGGCGCCGCCTTCGACGTTTTCATCGAGGAACCCGCTACCTCGAACGTGCTGTTCGGCCATCCCAACGTGATCTGCACGCCGCATCTCGGCGCCTCCACCACCGAAGCGCAGGAGAACGTCGCGCTGCAGGTCGCCGAGCAGATGTCGGATTATCTCCTGACCGGCGCGATCTCCAACGCGGTCAATTTCCCCTCGATCACCGCCGAAGAGGCGCCGAAGCTGAAGCCGTTCATCGAACTGGCCGAGAAGCTCGGTTCGTTCGCGGGCCAGCTCACCGAGAGCGGCATCCTCAAGGTGCAGATCACCTATGAGGGCCATGTCGCCGAAATGAAGATCAAGGCGATCACCTCGGCCGTGCTGTCCGGCCTGCTGCGGCCGATGCTGGGCGACGTCAACGTGGTCTCCGCGCCTGTCGTCGCCAAGGAGCGCGGCATGGTGGTCGACGAAATCGTGCGCGCGGCGCAGAGCGATTACGAAAGCCTGATCACCGTCGCCGTCATCACCGAACGCCAGGAACGCTCGGTGTCGGGTACCGTCTATCACGACGGCAAGCCGCGGCTGGTCGATATCAAGGGCATCCGCGTCGATGCCGAGTTCGGCAAGTCGATGATCTACGTCACCAACGAGGACAAGCCCGGCTTCATCGGCAGCTTTGCCGGTTTGCTCGGCGACGCCAAGATCAACATCGCGACCTTCCATCTCGGCCGCGTCAAGCAGGGCGGCGACGCCATCGCGCTGGTGGAAATCGACGGTGAAATCCCGGCCGACGTGCTCGCCAAGGTGCAGGCACTGCCGCAGGTCAAGCAGGCCAAGGCGTTGGTGTTTTAAGAGGCGTTGCTTTCGCTCTTTTGTCGTCCCGGCCTTGAGCTCAGATGCGCAATTGCGCATCGGGGGACCCATAGCCACCGGCGTTTGTTGGTTACGCCAAGTGGTCGCTCCAGCATTCTCCAAATCGATGGGCCGCGGCGTATGGGTCCCGGCGTTCGCCGGGACGACATTGTGCCTATCCGGCGGTCCTAACTCCCGTCGCCGCGGCGCCGCCTCGCATAAGCCTCACGGAAACCCCAATCGAACCAGTTCCTCTCTCGCAACGTCTCATCACCAGGGGTGGTGGGATTTTCGCGTCGCCGTTCAGCAGGCGGCCTTAGGAGAGGGAAACCAATGCGATTTTCAGCCAACAGAGCGTTTTCCAGCGAAGTGGACACCGGTTCGCGTCAAGAAAACGCGTCAAATCAGGAATCGAGAGCCCCGTTCCGATTCAATCGGAACGTGAAACGCTCGAGCCTCGTGACGACCAGCCTCGTCGTGGTTGCGGCGCTGGCCGCAGCTCCGGTGCGGGCGGCCGATGTAGCAGCCAGTTCGGCCGTCGACGCCGTCACCGTCTATCCCGACGGCGCCAGCATCACCCGGGTCATCACCCTCGATCTTCCGGCCGGCGACCACTCGGCCGTGCTGAAGGATTTTCCGCTGACGCTGGATCCGTCCTCGCTGCGGGTCGAGGGCGAGGCGGGGGCAAGACTCACCATTGGCGCCATCGACGCCAAGCCGCCGCGCGCGGCGCCGCCGGTCAATCTGCCCGAACTCGACAAGCGTATCGAGGCGTTGAAGGACCAGCGCGCCGATCTGCAGGGCGCGATCAACTCAGCCGCGGCGCGACGCAAATTCGCCGAGCGGTTTGCGGAAGCCTCGCCGGCCGGGATTGGCGACAAGGGCGAGGCGCGCCCGATTGCCGAATGGCGCGCGGCCTTTGCCGCCGTGGCCGAGGAAGTCGCCACCGCCGACAGCGCGATCCGCGATGCCGAACGCAAGCAGCGCGAACTCGACCGCGAGATTGCGCGGCTGGAAGCCGACCGGGCGCAGAAGCCGCCGAGCAAGCTCGAGGTCCGGATCGAACTCGCCGCCGCGGCCGCAACCAAGGCCACGCTGCGGGTGACCTATGCGGTGCGCAACGCGCGCTGGACGCCGCTCTATGATGCCCGTCTCGATACCGGCGCCAGGGACCGCAAGCCCGCGCTCGAACTGGTGCGCCGCGCCGAAATCACTCAAAACACCGGCGAGGACTGGTCGAATGTCGCGCTGGCCGTCTCCACCGTGCGCACCGCGCGCGGCGGCAAGGCGCCGGATCTGAATTCGCTGATCGTGCAATATCCGCCGCCGCCGCGGGCTGCCGCATCCATCAGCGGTGGCATGGATGCCAGCAAGCCATTGGTGCGCGCCGCCCCGGCGCAACGGGCGCCAGAGTCAATGTCCGAACGCGCCGACGAGCAGCAGGCCGCAGCCGAAGTCAGCGGCTTCCAGGTGGTGTTCAGGATTCCCGGCCGTGTCAGCCTCGGCGCCAGCGAGGGAGCAAAAAGCCTGCGCGTCTCCTCCGCGATCATCGCGCCCGATCTTGCGGTCCGCGCGGTGCCGGTGCTGGACCCGACCGCGTTCCTCGAAGCCAGCTTCAAGCAGACCGAGGACGCACCCTTGCTGCCCGGCCGGGTTTCGATCTACCGCGACGGCGTGTTCGTCGGCCGCGGCCAGATGACCGCCGCCGGCAAGGACGAAACCGTTCGGCTCGGTTTTGGCGCCGACGACAAGATCAAGATCGAGCGCACGACAATCAAGCGCAATGAGGGTTCGGCCGGCCTGATCGTGACGACGTCGAAGACCGATGAGCGCTCGTTCAAGACCACGGTCCGCAACGGCCACGACTTCCCGATCAGAATCGCGATCGAGGATCAACTGCCGGTCAGCGAAGCCGAGGACATCCAGGTCGAGATGCTGTCGTCCTCGACGCCGCCGACCACGACCAATCTGCGCGACAAGCGTGGTGTGCTGGAATGGGCGTTCGAGGCCAAGGCCGGCGAAGTCCGCGATATCGGCTTTGCCTGGCGCGTGCGCTGGCCCAAGGACAAGGGCGTGGTGATGATTCCGGCGGGTTAGCTCGTCATGGCCGGGCTTGTCCCGGCCATCCACGTATTCTTGGCAAGAAATAAGCAAGACGTGGATGCCCGGCACAAGGCCGGGCATGACGGAAGGTGTGCAAAGGCCGTGGGTGCTGGTCTGCATCCCGCGGCCTTGCCGCAGCTTGCGACTTCCTCTCTGATATCAGCATCAAGCTAAGGACCGCCGAACACAATTCATTGAGGGGCGACGGGCTCAGCCCGTCACCCCTGAATGAATTGGGGTCCGCGAACAGGGAGAAGCCGCCAATGCCCTACGAACACATTCTCGTCGATGATCTCCGGCCGCGGGTCCGCCGCGTCACGCTCAATCGCCCCGAAAAGCGCAACGCGCTGAACAACCGCCTGCGGGCGGAAGTGTTCGAGGTGCTGGAGCGGGCCGACCGCGATCCTGACATTTCGATCTCGATTCTGCGCGGCGCTGGTCCCTGTTTTTCCGCCGGCTACGATCTGTCGGCGGATAACCGCGTCGACCAGCCCTATCACTCGGCCGCCGGCCCCGGCCAATGGTCGCGGCACGTCGTCGAGGGCTGGTTCGGGATTTGGGATCTTGCAAAACCGGTGGTGGCGCAGGTGCACGGCTATTGCCTTGCCGGTGGCACGGAGCTCGCGACCGCCTGCGATATCGTCTACGTCGCCGACGATGCGCAAATCGGCTATCCGCCGGTGCGGCTGATGAGCCCGCCCGACATGCAGTATCACCCGTGGCTGGTCGGCATGCGCCGCGCCATGGAACTGATGTTGACCGGCGACGCGATGTCCGGCCGCGAGGCCGCCGAATGGGGTTTTGCGACGCGGTCGTTTCCGCTCGAAGAGCTAGATGCGCGCACGCTGGATTTCGCCGAGCGCGCCGCCAAAGTGCCGATCGAATTGCAGCAGCTCAACAAGCGCTCGGTGCACCGCGCGATGGAGATCATGGGCGCCCGCGCCGCGATGCGCGCCGGCACCGAAATCCAGGCGCTGGCGTTCACGACGGAGGCTTCCCGTAACTACATGTCGACGTTCCGCCGCGACGGTGGAAGCGTGAAATCACAGCTCGACCAGCGCGACGCGACGTTTGGGGATTATCGGACAAGGAAGGAGTAACCGCGCGAGTGCAGTTAGATACCCACCGTCATTGCGAGCCAACGGGTCGCGCGAATGCACGCCCGATGACAGGCTCCGCGAAGCAATCCATCTCCCTGCGCGGGGATAGATGGATTGCTTCGTCGCTTCGCTCCTCGCAATGACGGCCGATAGGATGGAGGCCTTCACTTCGCCTTCAAGAACTCGCCGACTTCCAGCAGCACGAACTCGTTGTCGTCGGCCTTGTTGGGATCGCGGCTCGAGGAGAACGGCAGGTTGTTGTCGTTGCCGACGATGATGTGGGTGTCGTCGACGCGGTCGACGTTCTCGATGGTGAAGAACGGGAACGTCAGCACGCCGTCGTTGAGCGGCTTCCTTGCCTTCTTGTCGGGATCGCGGATCTTCATCAGGTCGATATAGGCGATCTTGCGCACCGGCTTGCCGGCGTTGGCGTCGTTAAGCTCGACCTTGTAGACGCGCTTGAATTTTGCGAGGTCCGGGAAGCAGTTTTCACCGCGGGTGCCTTGCGGGCAGGCCTTGTCCGCGGTGCCTTCGCCATTGTCGCGCTCGATGATCAGGCCGGAGGAGGCGTCGATCATGTTGAAATCGCCGATTGCGTGGCCATTGGCCTCGAACACATAGTGCCAGTAGCGCCCGGTGAATTTTTCCGCCGCGACGTCGAATTCGAGGATTCGCGCGGCTTCCTTGCCGTCGACCTTTTCAACATCCTTTTTCTCGGCATCCCATAGCGGGCCTTCCAACAGGCCGTAGAGGAACTTGCCGTCCTTCGATCCGCCAAAGCCTTCATAGCCCTTGGAGCGGCGCAGGTTGACAGTGGTGTAGCTGGCTCCGGGCGCGCCCGGCGACTGCACTGACCAATGATCGGGCGAACGCACCGGCTTGCCGTCGGCGGTGGTGTCGAACACGGCGAGCACTTTGCCGGTCTTGTCGGCTTTCAGGATGTAGGGACCGAATTCATCGCCGATCCAGAAGGTGTCGCCGATGATCTGGAAACCTTCGGTGTCGAAGTCGGCGCCGGTGAGGTAGCGCTTGGCGGTGGCTTCGTGGACGATGCGGAACGGCACCTTCTTTTCGGGGTCATGCAGGAAGACGGTTTCCTGGCGGTCGATCTTGCCGGTCGTCCAGTCGATCTTGTGTCGATTGAGATACAGCATCGAGTCGGCGGAGTTATAGCGCGAGCCCATGCCGTTGTCGGTGAGCACCCAGAACGAACCGTCCGGCATCACCTTGATGCCGGAATGGCCCTGCAGCGGCTGGCCCTTGAAGGGCAGCGAGACGCCGGTCGGGCGCTCATAGGATTTTCCCATCACGCTGCCCAGCGCATCGGTTCTGCGACCGGTGGTGTATTTGCCTGATGTCTTGAGATCATCAGGCGCGTCGGCGGGGGCCTCGACAAAGGATTGCGCGGGGAGGATGGCGTGGCCCTTCAGCGTGGCGGGAAACTCGCCTTCGCCTTGCGCAAACGCGGCACCTGTAGCCAGAAAGACCGAGGCGACGGAACAGAGCAGTGACATGCGCATGGTAGTATCTCCTGTGAGAAGCGATGCCGTGTTCTCCGGGGAGCGTGTAACAGCCGCCTGACAGTTTTGTGAAACGCCGGTGATGCCGTTGGATAATCGTGCGGCCTTACGCCGCCCGCGCGAACGAGGATCCTTGGGCGGCTACCGGGTCGCGACCGGTCGCATGGTTTGCGGCAGCAGGAACGGTACGCCATGGTCGGTATATTCGACCGTGACATCCACTTCGAAGATGCGGCGGATGGTTTCGGCGGTGATGGCGTCGGTGCGGCCGCCGTCGATTGCCAGCCTGCCGCGGTGCAAGAGCACGATCCGGTCGGCGAAACGCATCGCCAGATTGAGATCGTGCAGCACCGCGATCACGGCCGTGCCGCCTCGCGCGCGCAGCTTGGCGGTTTCCACGAGATCGATCTGGTGGCGCATGTCGAGGCTCGAGGTCGGCTCATCCAGGAGCAGCAATCCCGGCCCGTGCTGCGCCTCGCCGCAGGCGAGTTGCACCAGCACGCGGGCAAAATGCGCGCGCTGTTGTTCGCCGCCGGACAAAGTCGGCAATTGCCGGTGGCTGAAGCGCTCCAGCCCGACCTCGTGCAGCGCCGTCTCGACCAGCCTTTGCGCGGCGGCGCGGCTGTTGTCGCCGGCCCCCATGGCGACGATCTCTTCGACCGTGAACGGGAAGGTGACGGTGACATGCTGCGACAGCATGGCGCGATGCTGGGCCAATTGGCGCGGTTTGTAGGCGTCAATGTCGCGCCCCTTGAGTTCGACATGGCCGCGGGTCGGGCGAAGGTCGCCGGACAGCATCCGCAACAGCGTTGATTTACCCGCGCCGTTGGGCCCGACGATCGCGACCATCTCGCCGGCAGCGACGCGAAGGTCGATGGCGTCGACCAGGGTCGCGTCGCCGATCCGCAGCGAGACCGACCGCGCTTCGAGGAGCGGGTTCATAGCCCGACCAGCCCGCGCTGGCGCAGCAGCATGGCGAGGAAGAACGGCGCGCCGACCGCCGCGGTCAGGATGCCGATCGGCATTTCCGCAGGCGCAACGATGGTGCGAGCCAGCGTATCGGCGCCGACCAGCAGGATCGCACCTAATAACACCGAGGCCGGCAGCAGCAGCCGGTGCGCCGGGCCGATCACCAGCCGCAACAGATGCGGCACCACGATGCCGACAAATCCGACGACGCCGCAGATCGACACCGCGACGCCGGTCATCGCCGACACCAGCACGATCGAAATCCGCTTCAGCCGCTCGACGTCGACGCCGCTGTGAAACGCTTCGGCCTCGCCGAGCACCAGCACGTCGAGCCCGCGGCCAATCCACAGGCAAGCGATCAGGGCGAACAGAAGTACCGGCGCCAGCGTGGCGACCTTGGGCCAGGTCGCGCCGCTCAGCGATCCCAGCAGCCAGAAGGTGATGTCGCGCAACTGGCGATCGTCGGCGATGAACACCAGAAGCCCGATGCCGGCATTGGCGATGGCGGCGATCGCCAGCCCCGCCAGCAGGAAGATCGCAATCGAGGTCCGGCCCGAACGGCTGGCGATGCCGTAGAGCACGATGGTGGTCGCCAGCGAGCCGAAGAAGGCCGCCAGCGGCAGCAACTGGTTCTGCATGAAGCGCAGGCTTTCGCCGAGATGGCTGTCGGTGAACACGATCGCGCTGGCCGCCGCAAAGGCGCCGCCGCTGGAGACGCCGACGAGGGCAGGATCAGCCAGCGGATTTCGAAATAGCCCCTGCATGATGGCGCCGGACGCGGCGAGCAGGCCGCCGACCATCGCCGCCGCCGCGATCCGCGGAATCCGGATCGACCACAGCACGAGCTGATCGCGCGCCGCCAGCGGATGCGGAGAGGAGTCCGTCCACAGGCCGAGGGCTGCCGGAAGCCGTGACAGCGGAATTCCCGCAGCACCCATCGTGAGCGCGATCAGCGCCGCACCGGCCAGCGCCAGCAGCAACCCAACCAGCGTCAGCGTGGCGGCGGGCCGCAGCGTGGCGCCGCTGCGACGCTGTTTCGCGCCGTCCGCTTCGGCCGGCGCTACCGCGGTCATTGCCGGCAGTTTGCGGTCAGCACGGCCGGCGTGAAGCTCGCAGCCTGCGGCGCCAGCGCCGGATAGAGCTTGACCGAGAGGTCGCGCGCGGCGGCGGCGGTGCGCGGGCCGAAGCCGAGCAGATAGAGGCCTTCCATCGAAATGAAGGCCTTGTTCGCCACCACAGGCGTCATCGCGAAAGCCGGATGGACGTAGACCGCTTCGGCTTCCAGCGAATCCTTGCTGCGCTGGATCGAGAGCACCACGTCGGGCCTGGCCGCGACGATCGCCTCGTCATTGATGATCTTGTAGCCCTCATAGCTGTCGATCGCATTGACGCCGCCGGCCAGTGCGATGATTTCATTGGCTGCGGTCTTCTGGCCCGCCGCCATGGCGCGGCCGTTGAGCAGCGACATCACGAACATCACGCGCACGGGTTTTGTCACTTTGGTGCGCAGCGCACGCAATTGCGCCAGGTCGCCGGATACCGCCGCGGTCAGGCATTCCGCCCGCGCGTCGGCGCCCATGGCGTGGCCGACCAGCTTGATCTTGTCGAGCAGGCCCTGTTCGGAAAAGGTTTCGGGCACCAGCACCAGCGGCACCTTCGCCGCCTCCAGCACATCAATGGTTTCCTTCGGCCCCGATCCCTGCACGGCGAGCACGAGCGAGGGGTTGAGCCCGAGCACGCCCTCGGCCGAGAGCTGGCGCATATAGCCGACATTGGGTTTGTCGCGCAGCGCCGACGTCGGATAGAGGCTGGTCGCATCGACACCGGCCAGCCGGTCCTCGAAGCCCAGCGCGTAGAGGATCTCGGTGATGGCGCCGCCGATCGAAACGATCCGCGCCGGATCCGAGATCGTGACGTCGCGGTTGCGCGCGTCATGCACCGTGATGCCCGCCGCCAGCGCGGCGCCGCCAATGGCGAAGGCGCAAGTGGTGGCGAGCAGAGCGAGTGTGCGACAGATTGCCATCAGGGATCACTTGGTCAGGATCAGCTTGTTTTGCGACGTCAGCCGCAAGCGGTAATTCTCTTCGCCGTGTGCAATGATGATCTCGCGTTCGGTTGCAAACAGCTCGCGGCTGTCGAGCCGGTTGCCGCTCATGACCACCGATCGCCCCGCAACAGGGGGATCCCCTGCTTTCCCGGTGGCGTCTCCGAGTTTGTCTCCGGAAGGTGCGGCCATCTAATTCTGTTGTGCCCCAAAGAAGTTCTTATGATCCAACCTTGTATAGTTGGGCCGAAGCGCAATCCAACCGCGGCAATTTACAATAGATATAAAGTGTGCACCGCGGTCATTGACCGCCCCGACGCCACCGCTTAACCAATTATGACAGAATGCGGGCGGGGGCCCGCGTTCGAAAAGTGGTAGCCAGCAAGCAGCTCGCACGTCGCGCAGCGCCCGCCAGCCAGACCCGAGAAATAGCTAACAGGTTGGGGTTGTTATGGCTGACGGGGCTAGGTATCCGCGCGCCCTTCTTTTGGGTGCGTCGGTGGTGTCATTTGCGTTGCTGATGGGCGATGCCGCGGTTGCGCAGACCGCGGACACGCAGGAGACCGGTCGTCCGTCGGAGCGGAAAAAACAGGCCAGGCGCAAACCCGCCAAACCGCAACCGGAACAGCAGGCAGCCGCGCCGGTGTTGAATGCATACGCGCAGGTCGGCCGCGCACCCGTGCAGTCGCTCGACACCATCACCGTCGCGGCATCGAAGACCGAAGAGCGCGCGATCGACGCGCTGGCGCCGGTCAGCGTCGTGACGCTGGAGCAGATCCAGGGACGTCAGGCCTCTACGGTCGGCGATCTCCTCTACAACATCCCCGGCGTCTGGGTGCAGAACCGCGGCGATGAGCCGTCCACCGCGATCAATATTCGCGGCCTGCAGGATTTCGGCCGTGTCGCCGTGGTGGTCGACGGCGCCCGGCAGAATTATCAGCGCACCGGCCATTTCGCGAACGGCTCGTTCTTCCTCAATCCCGAATTGATCGCCGGAATCGATATCGTGCGCGGCCCGACCGCGAACATCTACGGCTCCGGCGCGATCGGCGGCGTGGCCTCGTTCCGCACCAAGGACATCGAAGACGTGGTGCGGCCGGGCGAGCGCTGGGGCGTGGATGCCAAGACGATTCTCGGCACCAATTACGGCCGTGCGCTGGGTTCGGTCTTCGGTGGCGTTCACGTCAACCCGAACGTCGATGTGTTTGCCGGCGGCACCTACAGCACGCAGGAAAACTACAAGGACGGCACCGGCTATGAGGTTGCCAACACCGGAAACCGTCTCAACAGCGGTATCGGCAAGCTGACGGTGCGGCCGGCCGACGGACACGAGGTCAAGCTCGGCGCGATCTTCCAGGAGAATATCTACAGCGTGGGCCAGCCGCCGCGCCGCGCCGGTGATCCCAATTCGACCAATGCGAACGGCACCAACAACCTCAACGGAACGTCGATCTACGCGACCAATGTGAAGAACTACACCACCACGCTCGGCTGGAAATACTCGAAGCCTGAGGACAAGTGGTTCGATTGGGACGCGAAGGTCTACTGGAATCGCACCGATAACGACCAGATCAAGACGGGACATACGACCACGACGGCATCGACCTATTGCGGCGGAGTCCCCGGAAATGCGGTCTCCGGCTGTATCGGGAGCAACCGCGGATACCTGCTCGACACGATCGGTATCGATGTGCACAACACGACGCGTTTCGAGACCTACGATTGGCGTCACGCCGTTACCTACGGGCTCGATGCATTCCAGGACAAGGTGTCGACCGAGGATCTTCGCGGAACCTCCGAGGTGACGACGCCGGGCGGCAGGCGCACGGTCTCCGGCGGCTTCGTGCAGTGGAAGGCCAATTACACCTCGATGCTCGAAGTGGTGGGCGCGCTGCGTTACGACAATTACAAGCTGGAATCGGGCACGACATCGTCCAGCGGCGACCGCTTGTCGCCGAAGATCACGGTCGGTCTGATGCCCCTGGCCGTGCTGACGCCCTACGTCAGCTATGCTGAAGGCTACCGCGCGCCGTCGATCACCGAGACGCTCGTCAACGGGCCGCATGCCGGCGCCACCCCGCAAGACTCGTTCTTCCGCTGTCCGTCGGGCACGCCGGGTCCCGGCGCCGATTCGACATTCTGCTTCGTTCCCAATCCGAACCTGCGCCCCGAAATCGGCAAGACCAAGGAAATCGGCTTCAACCTGAAGAAGAACGACGTGTGGGTTGCCGGCGACAGCATCCGCGGCAAGTTCAATTTCTTCCGCAACGATATTACCGACTACATCGATCAGGTTGCGTTCGGAACGCCGGTCGTCGTTCCGGGCTTTGGTAGTTTCTTCCCGTTTCTGCAGTACCAGAACGTTGCGAGGGCCCGGATTCATGGTTTCGAGGCCGAGGCCATGTATGACGCCCAACTCTGGTTCCTCGGGGTCGCCGGAACCTTCCAGGAAGGCAAAAATCTTCAGACGAATCTCGGTTTGTACAGCGTCCCGCCGCAGAAAATCACGACAACGGCTGGTTTAAGATTCCTCGAGAATAAGCTGGTGGTCTCCGTGATGTGGACGTCGGCGAAGGCGAACAGGGACATTCCGGTGACCTATACGCCGGCAACGTCGTACGATCTCGTCAACCTGTATCTTCAATACAAGCCGACGCCCGACCTGGTCCTCAACCTCTCTGCCGAGAATATCTTCAACACGTACTACCGGCCTTACGCCATCCCGGTCGGCAGCACCGGCGACACGCAAAACGACGTGAAATGGGCGAGTGCGGGTCCTGGAATGGTCTTCAAGGGCGGTCTCAAATATCACTTCGGAGGCACCTGATCGGAGTAAGAACAACCGGCGGTCTTGTTTGAGAGATTGCCACCATTAGGGCTCCGGGCCGTGCTGATGTCCCAGCGCGGCCTCGGAGCATTTCTGCGTTACAATATGATCGGGCCAGACCGGCTACGACGACAACCAAGGAGATTTCCATGTTTATCGCGATGAACAGGTTTCAGGTGAAGTTGGGCCAGGAGCAGGCTTTCGAGACGGTGTGGGCAACGCGGGAATCCTATCTCGGCAACATGGCCGGCTTCGTCGAATTCCATCTGCTCAAGGGGCCGGTCGCCGACGACCACACGCTGTATTCGTCGCACACGACCTGGGTCGACAAGGCCGCGTTCGAGGCCTGGACCCGCTCGGAAGAGTTCCGCCGCGCCCATGCCCGCGCCGACAACAAGACCGGCGAAAGCCTCTACCTCGGCCATCCCAAGTTCGAAGGTTTCGAGGTGATCCAGTCCGAGCGCAAAACCAGCGCCGCCGCCTGACGGGAGGCCTGCATGTCGAGCACGCAGAGCGCCGATCTCAAGGCGTATATGGCGGATAATCCGGGCGCCGTGATCGAGGACGTTGCGCGCGAGCGTAACGTCACGCCGCGCGCGGTGATCGAGGCGATGCCCGGGACGATGGTGCGTATCTGTGCCGGCAGTCATTTCGCCGCCGCGATGCAGGACATCGCGCAATGGGGCGAGGTGACGCTGATCGTCCATACCGTTGATGCGATCTTCGAGTTCACCGGCGCGATCCCGGCGGGCGAGGTTGGCCGCGGCTATTTCAACCTGATGCAGCCGAAGGGATTGCACGGCCATCTCAGGCATGAACGCTGCGACGCGGTCGCCTTTGTCGAGCGTCCCTTCATGGGCAAGTCGTCGGCCTTCGTCGCCTTCATCAATGTCGATGGCGGCATCATGTTCAAGGTGTTCGTCGGCCGCGACGAGACCCGCGCGTTGCGCGGCGATCAGCTGAAGCGTTTCCAGTCGCTTGCGGACAGCCTTGCTTCGGCAAAAGCGGCCTAGCCATCCGCAGTGTTGTCAGCCGGGAGGTAATCATGCAGCAGAATGTGCTCAGATCGGCGATCGGTAGGCTGGCGGCCTTGTTCGGCGCTGGCGTGGTAGCATTTCCGGCGGCGGCGCTCGCCGCAACTGATACCGCACTACTGCCGCGCAATCTCTCGCCATGGAACATGTTCGTCAATGCCGACATCGCGGTGCAAGCCGTGATGGTCGGACTGGCGTTTGCCTCGCTGGTGACCTGGACGATCTGGCTGGCGAAGACGCTCGAGATCAGGCGCAAGACCGCGACCGCCAGGCGGCGGATCTCCCTGCTCGAGGCCGATACGGTGCTCGCCGACGTCGAGAAGCAGTGCCGTGGCGGCGGCGACGCGGTGGCGCAGATCGTGCAGTCCGCGGCGCGCGAAGCCAGCCTTTCCGGCGGCATCGCCGATGACGGTTTCAAGGAGCGGATCGCGCTGCGGCTGGAGCGGGTCGAGGCCGCGATGTCGCGGCAGATCGCGCGCGGCACCGGCGTGCTCGCGACCATCGGCGCCACCGCGCCGTTCGTCGGCCTGTTCGGCACGGTGTGGGGCATCATGAATTCCTTCATCGGCATTTCCGAAGCCCACACCACCAATCTCGCGGTGGTCGCGCCCGGCATCGCCGAGGCGCTGCTGGCGACCGCGCTGGGGCTGGTGGCGGCCATCCCGGCGGTCGTGATCTACAACCATCTGACGCGCACGATTTCGGCTCACCGTGCGCTGCTCGGTGACGCCTCTGTCATGGTCATGCTGCTGATCAGCCGCGAGGGCGATCGCGGCTCGTTCCGGCTGGCGCGCGCCGCGGAGTGAATCATGGGCGCTAGACTGGGCACACGCGCAAGCTTCGGCGGCCGGTCGCGCGGCGGCGACGACGATCTGGCCGAGAATCACGAGATCAATGTCACGCCGTTCATCGACGTGATGCTGGTGCTGCTGATCATCTTCATGGTCGCCGCGCCGCTAGCCACCGTCGACCTCGGCGTCGAACTGCCCGCCAGCGCGGTCGAACCGGCGCCGCGTCCGGACAAGCCGGTGTTCGTCACGGTCAAGCCGGACCTGTCGGTCGCGGTCGGCGAGGACATCATCGCGCGGGACACGCTGACCGCGACGCTCGATGGCGCCACCAAGGGCCGCAAGGACGAGCGGATCTATCTGCGCGCGGACAAGGCGGTCAGCTATGGCGACCTGATGGAGGTGATGAACCTGCTGCGCAACGCCGGCTATCTCAAGGTCGCGCTGGTCGGCCTCGACGGACGTTCCTGACCGCCATGAACGCGTTCGCGCTGCATGACGCCACCGATCACGCCGGGGTGCGGCGCTGGGGCACGTCTGGTATTGCGATCCTCGTCGCGCATGCGGCGCTGATCGCGCTGTTCATGACCTGGTACACGCAGCGGCCGCCGCCGGGCGCCACCTTGCCTGCGATCATGGTCGATATGTCGCCGGTATCGGCGGCGCCGCAATCGACTGAGCTGGAGCGCGCCCCTGACCAGCTGATGGAGCAGGCCGACGCCTCGCCGCCGGAGCCGGTCAAGCAGCAGGAGGTAGTCGAAGAGCAGATCGCGCCGACCCCGCCGCAGGAGAAGCCCGAGGTGGTGGCGCCGCCCGAGCAGAAGGTGGAAATGAAGCCGGCGGCCGAGCCCGCCAAGCCCGTCCCGACCGCCACGCCGACACCGGTCAAGCCAAAGGTCGTCCGGCCCGACGCGAAGAAGCCGAACCAGGCGACACCCGCGCCACGCACCGCGGCGCCGCCACGAGTTGACCGTCAGGCCCAGGCTGCCTCCGCGGCCAGCGCCGGTGCATCGGCCTCGGCGCTCGCATCCTATAATCAGCGCGTCCGCGCGCATCTGATGCGTTTCCACCAGTACCCGTCGGGCGCCAACGGCCAGCGCGGCGTCGCGCGGCTGTCCTTCACGGTGAGCCGCGGCGGACAGGTCAGCGGAGGCCGCCTCAGCGGATCGTCAGGCGTTGCCGCGCTCGACGCGCAGGCCTCGGCTATGATCCGCCAGGCTTCCCCATTTCCCCCGATCCCATCCGAAATCCCGCAGGGATCGATCAGCTTTACGATCCCTGTGGCGTTTACGGTCAGGTAGCCGGGATCGTCTATTCCTTCACCGCTCCGGTCAGCGACGAGACGTAATAGTCGACGAACAGCGAATAGAACAGCGCGACCGGCAGCGAGCCGAGCAGCGAGCCCGCCATCAGCGCGCCCCACTGGTAGACGTCGCCGGTGACGAGTTCGGTCAGGATGGCGACGGGGACGGTCTTGTTGGCGCCGCTCTGGATGAAGGCCAGCGCGTAGATGAACTCGTTCCAGGACAGCGTGAACGAGAAGATGCCGGCCGAGATCAGGCCGGGCACCGCCAGCGGCAGCGTGATCCGCCGCAGGATCTGCAGCCGCGTCGCGCCATCGACCAGCGCGCATTCCTCCAGCTCATAGGGGATCGACTTGAAGTACCCGATCAGCAGCCAGGTGCAGAACGGCACCAGGAAGGTCGGGTACACCAGGATCAGCGCCATCGGCGAGTCGAACAGGCCGAATTGCACGATCACGGTGGCCAGCGGAATGAACAGGATCGAGGGCGGCACCAGATAGGCGAGGTAGATGCCGAGGCCGACATAGGGGCTGCCCTTGAAGCGCAGCCGTTCGATCGCATAAGCGGCCAGCGTTGAGGCAAACAGCGACAGGAAGGTCGAACCAACCGCCACGAACATCGTGGTCTTCAGCCAGGTCGGATACGCGGTATTGAACAGCAAATGCTTGATGTGGGCGATGGTCGGCGAGGTGATCCAGAACGGATTGTGCTCCTTGTAGTTCAGAAGCTCCGCGTTCGGTTTGAACGAGGTGATCGCCATCCAGTAAAACGGGAACAGCAGGATCAGCACGAAGCACGACAGCGGCAGGTAGATCATCATCACCCGCCGCGCGCGGGAATCCCACGACATCGTATCCGGCGTGGCGCTGGCGACATTGCTGTTGCCCGGTGAGGCGGCTACGTCAGTCATTGGCTTCTCCTTGCTGCCATTTGCGGCGGGCGAGGCCGAAGTAGCTGAACAACGTCGCGAATACCAGGAACGGAATCATCGACACCGCGATCGCCGCACCCTCGCCGAGCTCGCCGCCGGCGATGCCGCGCTGGAACGCCAGCGTTGCCAGGAGATGCGTCGAGTTGACCGGCCCGCCGCGGGTAATGGCGTAGACAAGCTGGAAGTCGGTGAAGGTGAAGATGATCGAGAAGGTCATCACGATGGCGAGAATCGGCATCATCATCGGCAGCGTGATGAAGCGGAAGCGCTGCCAGGCGGTGGCGCCGTCGAGCATCGCCGCCTCATAGAGCGAGGGCGAGATGGTCTGCAGGCCCGCCAGCAGCGAGATCGCCACGAACGGAATGCCGCGCCAGATATTGGCGACGATCAGCGAGAAGCGCGCCGGCCACGGCGTGCCCAGGAAGTCGATGTTGGTGGTGCGGACGTGCAGCACGTCGACCAAAAGATAGGAAATGATCGAGAATTGCGGATCGTAGATCCACCAGAACGCCAGCGCCGACAACACCGTCGGCACGATCCACGGCAGCAGGATGATGGCGCGGAGCAGGCTCTTGAGCGGGAAGTGGTTGTTGAGCAGCAGCGCCAGCCAGAAGCCGAGCGCAAATTTTCCGATGGTCGCGACCGCGGTGTAGAACACGCTGTAGAACACCGCGTTCCACCACAAGGGATCCTTCAGCAAATACTGGAAATTCTCCAGGCCGATGAAGACGCCGCGCTGGCCGATCGTGGTGTCGGTAAAGGCGAGCCAGACGCCGAGGCCGAGCGGGTAGGTGAGGAACACCGCCAAGAGGCCGATCGCCGGCGCAAGGCACATCACGATCAGGAACGGCTTGTAGTCGAACAGGCGCACGATCCAGCCCGGTTGCCGCTGCTCAATGATGCGTCGAGGTCGAGAAGGTAGGGTCGTCACAGACATCAGATGGTTGTCCCGACTTGGTCAGTGTCATTCCGGGGCGATGCGAAGCATCGAACCCGGAATCTCGAGATTCCGGGTCTGGTGCTCGCGCACCATCCCGGAATGACGGAATTTTACTTCTGCAGCGACGGCGTTAGCGCTCCTGGCGCCGGAAGTAGCGCTTCGCACGCTGCTCCGCCTCAGCGGCGGCGGCTTCCGGCGTCGAGGCGCCGGTCGCCACCGCTGCGCACATCTGCACCAGCACGTAATCGGCGTTGACAGCACCCGTTGCGGTCGTGATCGGACCCTTGTAGCCGTCGTAATACGTGCTCTGCATGGTGTTCTTGAAGATCGCGACCTTGGGATCCTCGGACCAGACCTTGGCTTCGGCGTAGGCGGCAAGCGGTTGCGACCAGTAGCCGGAGTTGGCGTTGAGCCACGGCTCGTACTGGTCCTTTTCCAGCATGAATGTCAGGAAGGCCTTGGCGGCGTTGGGATACTGGCTGTGCTTGAACAGCATCGCGTTCAGCGTCAGGCCCGCCATCGGCGAAATCTTGGCATTGCCCTTCGGCAGCAATTGATGCTCGCTGTCCTCGGCGATCGCCTTGGTCGCCGGATCGTTCTTCAGCGAAAAATACAGCGAGACGCCGTTGGCGGTCAGCGAGATTTCCTGCGCGGAGTAGGCGCGGTTGTTGCTCACGTCGTTCCACGACGGCGTGCCGGCGATGAAGGTCGGGTACAGTTCCTTGACCCATTTCAGCGCGGCGATGGTCTCCTTGCTGTTGATGACGATGTTACCGGATTCATCGAGCAGGGCAGCGTTATGCGACCACAGTATCCAGTTGGCAAAGCCGTTGCCGTCGCCCTTGGCGTTGCCGAGCGCGAAGCCGGCCGGCTTGCCGGCCTTCTGCAGCTTCTGGCACAGTTCGAGAATTCCGGCGTGATCTTCCGGGACTGTGTCGTACCCGACCGACTTCAGGATCGACTTGCGGTAGATCAGGGGGCCGGCGGTCGCGCCGAACGGCAATCCGATCCAGGCACTGTTCTTGCTGCGCTTGCCGTACGTCTGCGCCAGCGGCAGCCAGCCGCCGTAGCGCTTGCCGAGGTAATCGGCGACGTCGCTCAGTTCGACCAGTTTGTCGACGTAAATGTGCGGCGCGTCGGAGAAGCCGATGATCATGTCCGGACCGGCGCCGGAATTCGAGGTCACCGCGGTCTGCTGATTGATGTCCTCCCAGCCGACGAAGTCGACCTTGACCTCGACCCCGGTCTCCTTGGTGAACTTGGCGGCATTGGCGCGGAACACGTCCTCGTCGGCCTGCACGAAGCGAACCGGGCGCAGCATGCGCAAGGAGGCGCCTTTTTCGATCGCAAATTTGGGCACCGGAACATCGGCGGCCTTGATGGGCGATTGCGCCGATGCGCCGGTTGCGGCGAGCGCGGCGGCGGAAACGCCCAGTGCCAGCGCCTCGCGGCGGGTAATATCGTTCTTCATTATAATCGTCTCCCTGTTTTTCCTGCTCCCGGCGTTGATCGCCGATGAACTCGCGGCCTCCGGTTCCCAGCGGAACCGAAGGGTAGTGTTTTCTTCCCGGCGCGTTTTCCCGGGCGCGGACCATTCTCCGCTTCGCCCGACGACGCGTTCGGCCGTCCTAGCTGTTGGGACCGCGATCCATGCTGACGGGCTGCCAGCGACGAAGCGAGGTGTTTTGCAGCACCGACGGATTGACGCAGCTTACCGGCCACATTCCGGACAGCACCAGTGACAATTCGTAGCCCACACGGCGCTTGCGCGCTTCGTCGAAACGTGCCGATGCCGAGGCGACATGCGCCGTCAGCGTGACGTTTTCCATCGAGAGCATCGGGTTGTTGTGCGACGGCGGCTCGGTTTCCAGCACGTCGAGGGCGGCATGCGCGATCCAGCCCTCCTGCAGCGCCTTGATCAGCGCTTCCTCGTCCACGGTGGCGCCGCGGCCGGTATTGATGAAGATTGCGCTCTTCTTCATCTGCTTGAAGTGCTTCTCGCCCAGCATGTGATGCACCTCCGGCCGCGCCGGGGCGTGCATCGACAGGAAATCCGACTGCGACAGCACCTCCGACAGGGTCGCCGGGAGCACGCCATGGTCGGAAATCAGGGTTTCCTGGATGAAGGGATCATAGGCGATCATCCGCAGGCCAAACGGGGCTGCGCGCTTGGCGACCGCGCGGGCCACCCGGCCGAACGAGATGAAGCCGAGCGTCTGCCCCATCAGCCGCGGAATCTTCAAAAGCTGTGGCCGACCTTCGGACCAGCGGCCGGTGCGGACCATCTTGTCCTGCTCGACCAGGCGGCGGAAGCCCGAGAGCAGCAGCATCATGGCGTGGTCGGCGACCTCCTCGATGAAGGTGTCGGGGATGTTGGTGACGGGGATGCCGCGGGCGGTAGCGGCTTTGACGTCGACGCTGTCGACCCCGACGCTGCCGAGCGTGATGACCTTGCAATTATCGAGCGCGTCGATGACCGTTTTCGAGATCCGCATGCCCTTGGCGTAGATGGCATCGGCGGTGCGGGCGGCAGCGATGAATTCCGCCTCGTTGGCCGGCGCCTCGATGATTTCGGCCCCGATCGGGTCCAGCGCCTCCATTTCATAGTCGTAGCCGCCGCCGGCGACCGTGAAACTTGCGCCTTTCGGCGTCAGCACCCTGAATTTCGACATTTCCTGCTCCCGATTTGACCGTTCGGTGTTGATTATGGCCGCGGCAGCTCGCCGTTGCCTCCCGAATTTTACGCGCCCTGTTCAGTTTCTCGCACAATCCCGGCGCATAGAGACCAATGTTTTTTGCATGTCGGGGCTTCTACGGAGAGGCTTCGTAACAAAGCGCTAAAGGCTCTCACTATAACGTGCGGCGAATCAATTCGCCAACCGCGTCCCGTGCGCAAATGTCCGGAGATCCTCCCGTGAAGCTGTCAAATCTGAAGATCACCCCCAAACTCGGTATCTTGGTGGGTGTGACGCTGCTCGGCCTTTGCGCTGCCGGCGTGCTCGCGGGCTACCTGATGCAGCGCGAGATGCTGAACGCGCGCATCGACCAGACCAGGGCGATCGTCGAAATGGCGCGCAACATGGCGCTGGGGCTGCAAAAGCAGGTTGAAGCGGGACAGCTCACCAAGGAAGCCGCGATCGCCGAATTCGGCCGCCGCGGCGTTACGCTGACCTTCGACAATGGCGCCGGCTACGTGTTCGCCTATACGATGGATGGCGTCGCGGTGGTGACGCCCGATCCCAAGCAGATCGGTCAGAACCGCCTCGACGTCGAGACCAACGGCAGAAAACTCGCGCGCGAGTTGCGCGACGGCGTCGCGGCCAAGGGCGAAGTCACCTTGCCCTACGAATATATGAAACCCGGCCAGGAGACACTGATCCGCAAGGTTTCCTACGCGGTCGGAATCCCCGGCTGGAACATGTTTGTCGGCACCGGCGCCTATCTCGACGATCTCGACGCCAAGATGAAGCCGATCGCGTGGCTGCTGGGGCTCGCCATGCTCGGCATCGCCGTAATTGCGGGCAGCATCGCCTGGATGATCGGCCGCAGCATCAGTAAGCCGCTTGGCGAACTCGGCGCCCGCATGCAGGCGCTGGCCGACGGCAAGATCGACGGTGAAATTCCCGGTCTCGGGCGCGGCGATGAGGTCGGCGCGATGGCGGCAACCGTGCAGATCTTCAAGGACAATGCGGTGCGGATCCGCGGCCTCGAACAGGCCGAAGCGGCGACGCAGGCGCGCGCCGCAGCCGATCGGCGGACCGCGATGGAGAATATCGCCAGCGATTTCGAGCGCAGCGTCAACGGCATCGTCCGCTCGGTATCGACGGCCGCCGCCGGCATGCAGACCACGGCGCAATCGATGACGGCGACCGCCAGCGACGCCAGTGCGCGCGCTGCCACGGTTGGCGCGGCATCGGAAAGTTCGTCGAACAATGTCGGCACGGTCGCGGCCGCAGCCGAAGAGCTGTCGAGCTCGGTGGCCGAGATCGCCCGCCAGGTGGCGCGTTCCAGCGACATCGCCAGCAAGGCCGTCGGCGATGCCGAGCGCACCAACTCCACCGTCCAGGCGCTCTCCACGGGTGCCGAGAAGATCGGCGAGGTCGTCAAACTGATCCACTCGATCGCTGCCCAAACCAATCTGCTGGCGCTCAATGCGACGATCGAAGCGGCGCGCGCCGGTGAATCCGGCCGCGGCTTTGCGGTCGTCGCCTCCGAAGTGAAGGCTTTGGCCAACCAGACCGCGAAGGCGACCGAGGAAATCTCGGCCCAGGTCGCGGCGATGCAGGCTTCCACCAGCGAGGCGGTCTCCTCGATCGGCGGCATCACCGAAACCATCGCGCAGATGAGCGAGATCACCGTGAGCATCTCGACGTCGATCGAACAGCAGGGCGACGCGACGCGCGAGATCGCGCGCAACATCCAGTCGGTGGCGGCGGGATCGAGCGAGATCAGCGCCCATATCGGCGGCGTCACCACGGCGGCGGCAGCCACCGGCAAGGCGGCGTCCGACGTGCTCTCGAACGCGCGCGAGCTCGACAATCAGTCCGGCATGCTGCGCAACGCGGTCGACGAATTCCTCGTCAAGGTCCGGGCGGCGTAACCAGTTCTCGGCGCTAATCTCTTCATGCCCGGGATTTCGCGAAGCGCGCCTTCGCGATGTCCCGGGCATGATGCTTTTGGACCGGGGGCGGGCCTGCTATTCTGCCGTCTTGAGCTAATTCTTCCCGGAAGCTGGCATGACCGATCGACGCGCGCGTCCCGTATCCAATTCGGAAGCAGGGGTTCTTGAGCTTCTGCGTCTATTTGGCGACAGCCAGCCAATGGCGGACGAATATGCGGCCTTGTGCCTGCAGAAGGCGAAAGCCCTTGAGCCCGCGCTGAGAGCGTTTGAATACCTGCCGGTCGATACCGCGCGGCGGCCAGGCCCGCTCTCGGGCATTCCGGTAGCGATCAAGGATATCATCGCCACATCGGACATGCCGACGACGAACGGTTCGCCCGTCTATGCCGGTCAGGTTCCAGCCGCAAATGCCTGGGTGGTCGAGCGGTTGCGCAATCTCGGCGCGACGATCTTCGGCAAGACGGTATCGACCGAATTCGCCTGGCGGCATCCGGGACCGACGGTCAACCCCTGGAATCGCGAGCATACGCCGGGCGGATCATCGTCAGGTTCGGCGGCCGCCGTTGCCGCGGGACTGGTGCCGCTGGCGCTCGGCACCCAGACCCTCGGTTCGATCATCCGGCCCGCCGCGTTCAACGGCATCGTCGGATTCAAGCCGAGTTTCGGTGCCATCCCTCGCATCGGCGTGCATCCGCTCAGCCCGTCGCTTGACCATGTCGGCTTCTTTGCCCGGCGGGTCGATGATGTCGCGTTCGCATTGTCGCATCTGGCCGGCTCGAGCGATCGCGATCTCCATGGCCGGCCGTTGCCTGCCTTTACCGTCGAGATCGACACCGGCCTGCCGCCGCTGAGCAAGCCGCGCCTTGCCGTCGCGCGTTTTGCAAAATGGTCGCGCGTTGAAGGCGAACAGCAGAAGGTGTTCGACGCTGCAATCGACAAATTGCGTGGCGAGGGCGCCATTCTGGAGGAACTTGAATTATCCGAACTCGACGACGCGAACTGGACGACGATCAATTGCATCCTGTCGAGCGAGGCTGCCCTGATATTCGCCGATCTCGTCGCAAATTATCCGGACCGTACCAGTGATCATCTGAAGTCGCTCGTCGAGAGCGGCAAGACACATTCGGCGACCGGCTACCTTGCGGCCAAGGCGTTCCAGGACGCCTGGCGCCACAGGCTGACTTCGGAAATGTCGGGCTATGATGCCGTGCTGACATTGCCGGCGTTTGGCGAAGCGCCGCGCGGCCTGCACTATACCGGCGACGCGGAATATTGCGCGCCGTGGACCTTGCTCGGCGTGCCGGCCGTCACCCTTCCGGCCGGATTCGGCAAGAATGGTCTTCCGCTCGGCCTTCAGATTGTCGGCGCATACTTGAACGATCATCGCATGCTGCGGGTCGCGAAATGGGTCGAAGCCGCTTTGGGCTTCGAGCCAGGTATTCCGACCGGCTTCGCTTCGTAGCTTTGTAGGGTGGGCAAAGCGCAAGCGTGCCCACCATTGCAGATGACGGTCAATCGATAGATGGTGGGCACGGCGCGCTGCGCCATTGCCCACCCTACGATCTACCCCCTACTGCTTCTCGATCCCCGCGTCGGCGATCAGCTTTTCCCACAGCACCAGCTGCTCCTTCAGGAACGCGTCGAACTCTTCCGGCGTGCTCGAGAAGGCCTCCATGCCGCGCTCGGCGAGCTGGCTCTTGATGTCCGGCCGCTCGATGACCTTGCGGATTTCCGCGTTCAGCCTGGTGACCATGTCCTTCGGCATGTTGGCCGGGCCGAAATAGCCCTGCCATGAGGTGATGTCGAAGCCCTTCACCGTGGCGTCCATCGTGGGGAGCTGTGGCAACAAAGCGGAAGGCTTCTTGGTGGTGACGGCCATCGCCTTCAGCGCCTTGGCATTGACGTGGGGCAGGCCGGTCGGAACGTCGATGAACATCATCGAGACGCGGCCGGCGATGACGTCGGTCAAGGCGGGCGGCGAGCTCTTGTAGGGCACGTGCAGCAGGTCGATGCCGGCGAGGCGGGCAAACGTCGCGCCGGAGACGCTCGCCGACGAACTGCCGCTGGCGTAGGAGTATTTGCCCGGTTCCTTCTTCGCCAGCGCGATCAGCTCGGCGACCGAATTGGCGGGAATGTCGGGATGGATCACCAGCATGAACGGCAGGTCGCCGGTCCGCGCGATCGGCGTGAAATCCTTGACCGGATCGTAGCTCATGGTCTTCAGGAGAAACGGATTGGCCGAATGCGTGGTGTTGGTCGTCACGAACAGCGTGTAGCCGTCCGGCGCCGATCGGGCGACATAGCTTGCGGCGATCGAGCCATTGGCGCCTGCCTTGTTGTCGATCACCATGCTGACGCCGAGCGAAACACCGATCTCCTTCGAGATCAGGCGCGTCGTGGTGTCGGTGCCGCTGCCGGCGGCGAACGGCAGCACCAGCGTGATGTTGCGGTTCGGATACGGAGCCTGCGCGGAAGCCGTTGATGCCAGCGCGAACAGCAGAGATGTTGCCGCCGCCATGCGCCGGTATCGTTTCAAGGACGCGATCATAAGGTCGTTTCTCCCGGTTGGTTTTTTTGAGGGGTTGGCGGGCAAGCTAGCCTGCCCGGGACGAAAGTGAAAGGCGGTCCAGCATGGTCGAGAGGTCGCAGCCGCGCGTTTTCATTTCCGCGCCGAGCCCCGCCGCGATGCGATCACGACGCCGGCCAGCACCAGCGCATAGCCGACCAGGTGAAACAGCCGCAACTGCTCGCCGAGCAGCAGGATCGCCATCGCCGAGCCGAACACCGGCACCAGATGGAAGAACGGCGCGGCGCGGTTCGGCCCGATCAGCGCGATGCCGCGGTTGAAGAACGTGTAGGCCAGCGTCGAAGGAAAGATCAGGACATAGGCCAGCGTCGCCAGCGTCAGGAAATCGAATTTCAGCACGGCACCGGTCGAAAACTCCCAGACCGAGAACGGCACCAGCATCATCGCGCCGCAGCAGGTGGTGAAGGAGATCAGCGACAATTGATGCGTCACCGGGCGGCGCAGCATCAGCGCCGAGTAAAGCCCGAACGACACCAGCGATGAGCCAAACATCACGTCGCCCTTGTTGAAGCTGATGCTGGCGAGCGCTCCGAAATCGCCGCGCAGGATGATGGTCAGGACGCCGATCAGCGAAAGCGCAATGCCGGCCAGCTGCGCGCCGGTCAGCCGCACCCCGAACAGGACCAGCGACCACATCGCCACGAACAGCGGGCCGGACGACTGGATCAGCAGCGCGTTCAGCGCCTGGGTGTATTGCATCGCCCACCAGGAAATCGCGTTGTTGTAGGCAAAGCCGATCAGCGAGAGGAACAGCATCAGCGGCAGATGGGCGCGCAAAACCGGCCAGTCGCGCTTGAGATGCGGCCAGGCGAACGGCAGCAGGATCAGGAAGACGCCGAACCAGCGGATGGTGGTCAGCGTGATCGGCGGCACGTGGTCGCCGACATGCCGCGCCAGCACGATGTTACCCGCCCAGAACAGCGAAGTCAGGGTCAGCAGGACGTAAGGCTGGTTGTTGAGCCAGCCGACGGGATCGCGGGCGGGCGGCAGTGGCGCGGGGCTGGTCATGGTCTCGCGGGAGTTGTGCCGGATTTTCGCCGCGCGACAAGGCCTGAGTCTGCAATGCTACTATGGCTGCAATGCTACAATGTCCTGAATTCGTCTGAGCTGGCCGGGAGCAAGTCATTTAGGAGTAAAGTCATGGGCGTCGATCTGTTGAATGTCAGGGGTCTCAAGGAGCTGGCGCATCAGGGGCCGGTCGTGATGGTCAATCTGATGCGCTTCCGTGAGCGCTCGCTCGACGGTGACGGGTCAGGGTGGGATGCCTATCTGCGCTACAGCGCGCTCACCGTGCCGATGATCAAGGCGCGCGGCGGCACGCTGCTATGGACCGGCGACGCCAAGGCGGTCGCGCTCGGCGCGCAGCAGGGCAATCAGTGGGATTACCTGGCGCTGGTGTACTATCCCGACGTCTCGGCCTTCATCGACATGATGACGTCGGCGGATTACGAAAACCGCTGCGATCCGCACCGCCACAATGGCTGCGCCGAGCATGTGATCATCTGTACGAATGAGGCGTACAGCAAGTTCGGGATTGGGGCGTCTCCATCCCCGAGAGTCTGAGCGAAGAACGTAAAATGCCCGGCACAAGGCCGGGCATGACGGCGTTCGCTATCAAGCGCTATTCGTCCTACTTCTTATAGGCGGCGACCACGGCTTCACCGTCGGCGCCGGCCTTCTTCGACCAATCGGCCGTCAACTGCTCGCCGATTTTCTCGAGGCCGGACTTCAGCGCGGCAGGCGGCGGCAGCACCTTCATCTTGTTGGCCTGAAGCTGCTCAAGATACCACTTCGCCTTTTCTTCGGCGAGCTTCCAGCCGCGCTCTTCGGCGACCGCGGCCGCCTTGAGGATCGCTTCCTGCGTCGGCTTGTCGAGCGCGTCGAACGCCGCCTTGTTCACGAAGGTGACGTTCTTCGGAATCCAGGCCTGCGTATCGTAGAAGTGCGTCATGGTTTCCCAGGCCTTGCTGTCGTAGCCGGTCGAGCCCGAGGTCATGAACGCGTTGACGACGCCGGTCGCCAGCGCCTGCGGCAATTCCGCTGCCTGGATGGTGATGGGCTGCGCGCCGACGAGTTCGGCGATGCGCGAGGTCCCGACATTATAGGCGCGCCACTTCAGGCCTTTCATATCCTCGACGGTGTTGAGGTCCTTCTTGGCATAGATGCCCTGCGGACCCCACGGCACCGCGAACAGCAGCATCAGCCCCTGCGACGCGAGCTTCTTTTCGACAGCGGGTTTCGACGCCAGCCACAGCTTCTTGGCCGCCGGATAGCTCGTCGCCAGGAACGGGACGACATCGACGCCGAACAGCGGGTCCTCGTTCTCATGCAGCGAGATCAGAACTTCGCCCGCCTGCGCCTGACCGGTTGCGACCGCGCGCTTGATTTCCGGCGCCTTGAACAGCGACGCTGCCGCATGCACGGTGATCTGCAGCTTGCCGCCGGTGGCGTCGCCGACGTCCTTGGCAAACGCGATCAGATTGACCGAATGCGGATTGTCCGCCGGATAGGCCGCCGGAAGATTCCATTTCGTCTGCGCCGTCGCGGGAACGAGCGTTGCGGAAATCGCAAGCGCCGCGACGCCGGCAGCCATTGCGCACGTCTTAACAAGCCTCAACATGACAATACCTTTCTCTAGCCAGGGAACGCTATCCGCGGCAGCAGCATCACGATATCAGGAAACACCGTGATGATGGCAACCGCCAGAACGAGCAAAAAGAAGAACGGCAGGGCCGCCTTGGCGACGGTGTTGGAATCCTTGCCGCTCATGGTCTGCAACACGAACAGGTTGAAGCCGACGGGCGGAGAGACTTCAGCCATTTCCACCACCAGCACCAGGAAAATACCGAACCAGATGAGGTCGAATCCGGCCTGCTTCACCATCGGAATAACGATGGCCGTGGTTAGCACGATCATGGAAATGCCGTCGAGGGCCGTGCCGAGCACGATGTACATGACGGTGAGCGCCGCGATCAGCGCGTAGGGACTGAGCTGGAGACCGTTCACCCAGTTCGCCAGCGCCAGCGGGATGCCGGTATAGGCCATCGACGTGCCCATGTAGGAAGCGCCCGCCAGGATCAGCAGGATCATGCAATTGACCCGCGTTGCGCCCATGACGCTGGCCCAGAACGCCTGCCAGGTCAGCGCGCCTTGCCACCATGCGATCGCGAGCGATCCCAAAACGCCCCAGGCGGCACATTCCGTCGCCGTCGCCCAGCCCATCAGCAACGACAGAAAGACGAAAGCGATCAGCAGCAGACAAGGGAACAGATTGAGTGATTCCGAGATGCGCTTGCGAAAGCTCATCGGCGGGTCGGCCGGCGGCGTGCGCTTCGGATTGGCAAGCGACCAGACGGCGATGTAGCCGGAGTAAAGCGCCATCACCAGCAGGCCCGGCAGAAAGCCGGCGAGGAAAACCTGAATGATGGAGACGTTGGCCTGCACGGCGTAGACCACCATGGTGATCGATGGCGGGATCAGAATGCCGAGCGTGCCGGCGCCGGCCAGTGAGCCGAGGCTCAGGCCTTCGTCATAGCCGCGTTTCTTCAGTTCGGGCAGCGCGATCTTGGCCACCGTGGCGCAGGTCGCAGCCGATGATCCAGAGACGGAACCGAACACGCCGCAGGCGAGCACGTTGACGTGCATCAGCCGGCCCGGCAGCCAGTTCAGCCACGGCGCAAATCCACGAAACATTTCTTCCGAGAGCCGCGTGCGAAAGAGAATTTCGCCCATCCAGATGAAGAGCGGCAAGGCTGCCAGCGACCACGACGCGCTGTTGCCCCACACCGTCGTCGCCAGCACGCTGCCCGCCGGAATGGCGCCGCCGGCGAATTGCATGCCGGCCCATCCCGTCGCCATCAAGGCGACGCCGATCCAGACGCCGGCACCGAGCAGCAGCGCAAGAAATCCCAGCAGGATGGCGGCGATCGAGAGCAGCTCCATGTCAGACCCCGCTCTGCATGGCGCGCTCGACGATCTCTTCGGCGCTCTTTGGTTTCGGCAATTCGTAGCGCGGCGGAAAACCGCGCAGGACGTGGATCAGCTCATCGACAAAGGCGATGAAGAGAATCACGAGGCCGCCGCTGTAGCCGAGCTGCGGGATCCACAGCGGCACCGCGATGACGCCTTGCGAAATGTCGAAAAATTTCCACGACTGCCAGGTCATGACCGAAGCGTGCCAGGCGAAAAAGCCGATGAAGCCGGTGCCGACGAAGAGCGCGGCGATCTCCACATAGTGGCGGACGCTGTCGCTGAGGCGGTCGATCAAAAGACCGACGCGGATCATCTCGCCGTGCTTGAACGTATGGGCGAGCCCGAGGAAGGCCGTCGCCGCCATGCACCAGGAGATGAAATCATCGCCCGCCGGAATGTTGATGCCGAGCGGCCGGCCGGCCGACAGCAGCATCATCAGCACGAAAATCGCAATCAGGAAAAGTCCGGCGAGATAGCCGGAGAAAAGATAGAGCCGATCGAGAAACAGGCGGATCATCGTATGTTCTTTCCCCTCACGCGCAGATTGCCCGGAAGCAATAGACGTACCATTTCAGCCAACCGTCCCGGCCGGAAATGCCCCGTCAGCCGTGCTCGAAACGGGCGACTGAAGTCAATCCCGAAAAGCGCGGGCAGGGTTTCCGAGTTGTTCAGAGCCGTCAATGGGACGTTCTGGGAATGCCGAACAAGACCGCCACTAACTATTTCAGCGCCAGCACAACCTCACCCGCCGCCGGATCGGTGACGCCGAGACCGCCGCCGAGGTCTTCGAGCGTATCGCGAAAGGAATTGAGGGTCGCGATCATGTTCGGCCGCGCCGCGACGCACGCATCCATGTCTTTCCACTCGGCGATAATGCAGTAGGAGCGGTCGCCGGTCTTGATGATGTTGGCGTGCGTCAGACCCGGCCACGTCGCTTCAACGTTCTTGTGGGCATCCAGAAACTCCTGATCGCGTCCTGGTTTCACTCGGAAACGCACCGTATTGAAAGCGGTCATCGGCCTTCTCCCCTCGCCTTTGAGGGTGTCGAGGATACCCAGCCTGCACACGGTTGCGCAATACAATAGGTCCCTGACCGCGCCGCGCGAGCAGTCCTGTGCCTGCAATATGCTGCGAACCGCCCAGCGCGGCCCCGGCCCTAGAACTTTCGTACCAGATCCGGCGTGATCTCGCTGATGCTGCGGATGCCGAGCAGCGCGAGATCGCGGTCGATCTCGGCATGGAGCAAGCTGATGGCGCGCTGCACGCCGGCCTCGCCGCCGGCGATCGCAGCATAGAGGAAGGGACGGCCGACCCAGACGAAATGGGCGCCGAGCGCCAACGCCTTGATCACGTCGGTGCCGCGTCGGATGCCGCCGTCAACCATGATGGTCATGCCTTTCGCCTCGGCCGCAATCTCCGGCAGCGTGCGCAGGCCCGACATCGTGTAGTCGAGCTGGCGGCCGCCATGGTTGGAGAGCATCACGCCATCGACGCCGCTCTCGCGCGCGATCCGGGCGTCGGTGGGCGAGACCAGTCCCTTGACGACGAGCTTGCCCTTCCAGCGCTTGCGGATCAGTTCGACATGCTTCCAGGCGAGCTGGTCGCGGGCGCCGATGTTGCGCATCAGATTCTTGGCCAGCACCGGCGGACCGCGCTGCGCGTCCATGTTCTCGAAATGCGGCATGCCGTGGTTCTTCACGGTGCGCAGCCAGGTGCCGAACAGCCAGTGCGGATGGGTTACCGTATCCCAGGCGACGCGCGGCGTGATCGCCAGCGGCACCTGAAAGCCGTTGCGGATGTTGTTCTCGCGGTTGGGCGGCACCGGCACGTCGGCGGTGACGACGAACGTGTCGTAGCCGGCCGCGGCGACGCGGTCGACCAGGGGCTCGATACGGGCGGGCAGGCCCGCCAGATAGGCCTGGTACCAGGCGGCCGGATTTTCCCGGCGCACGTCCTCCAGCGTGATCAGCGAGGAGGCGGAGAGAATCATCGGCACGTTTTCGGCGGCGGCCGCCCGTGTCAGCACGATGTCGCCGCGGTAGGCGCACAGCGCCGAGGAGCCCATCGGCGGAATGCCGAACGGCGAGGCGTAGGTCTTGCCGAACAGCGTCGTGGTCTGGTCGCGGCCGGAGACGTCGTTGAGCACGCGCGGCACGAAACCATATTCGTCAAAGGCTGCGCGGTTGTCGCGGACCGCGGCGTCGGTCTCGGCGCCGCCGGCAATATAGCCGTAGAGGAATTTCGGAATCCGCCGCCGCGCCGTGGCTTCGAAATCGTCGAGCGAGAGATAGCGTTTCAAGGCGCGCGGCACCTCGCTCGTGGCGCGGGTCACGGTCGGCGGCGGAGTGGTCAGGCCAGCGGATTTATCGAGCACGGCGGAGCAGTCCCTGTTCTTGGTTTATTGTCGGGCAATACGCTATCGCCTGGCGGGGGGCGCGGCAAACTTGCTATTGTTGATGGACTGGCTGAGATCGATCAGCATTTTTCGGGCTTCTTTCAGCGCCGAGTCGGACTTCTTGTCGAAGCTTACGATCAGCTCGCGCATCGAAATCACGGTCGGCAGCAGTTCGCCGCCATATTTGTCGCTGCCGAGCCCGCCGAGGAAATCCGTGGTCTTGGTCAGGGCGCTGTCGACGGAACTGATACCTGCATCGGCGGTGCCGATGATGCTGCTGATCCGCTCGCCACTGCCAGAGAGCGAAGCCGTGAATGTTTCGAAATTGCGCAGCGTGTCTTTCACCGCGACTTCATTGTCGGCGATCACCTTGTCGACGTTGCGCAGCGCGACGCGGATCCTTTCCTGCATGTCCAGCAGTCCTTCGGGATCCGCGGTCAGTTCGGGAATGCCGTCGGCGCCGAGCGGTGGCGGATCGACCGTGCCGCCGGTAAAGGAGATCGCGGCGATGCCGGTCAGGCCCTGGAATTCGAGGCCGACCTGGGTGTCCCTGCGTACCGGGGTGTTGCCGTCGATCATGGTGAGCACGACGACGCGGCGCGGATGGTCCAGTTGCATCGACACCACTTCGCCGACCCGCACGCCTGCGAAATTCACGCTGCCGCCCTGGCGCAGGCCGGAGGCGGAGCCCTCGAAGATCACCCGGAACGGCGTCTTCTGCTTATTGCTGGCGAATTTCTGATAGCCAAGGAACGAGCCGAGCGACCCGGCGATCAGCGCCAGGGTCAAGGTCCCGATCATCAGATTGCTGGCGCGCGCCATCAGCGAAATCCTGCGAAGCAGGTCCGAGTGATAGCGGATTTGGCGCGGCAAGTCACCGCAACCAGGCTGTCCAAAACTAGCTGGTCGCGGGCTTTCGCGACGCCACAAATACCCCGGTCAGGACCAGCGCGAACCCTAAGAAGTGGAACGGCTCCGGGTGTTCGCCGAGGAAGGCGATCGACATCACGGTTCCGAACACCGGCACCACGTGAAAGAAGGGCGCGGCGCGGTTGGCGCCGATCAGCTGCACCCCGCGATTGAAGCAGAGATAGGCCAGCGTCGAGGGAAACAGCGCCACATAGAACAGCGTCAGCAGGTTGGCGGTGTCGATCCGCATCAGGGGCCGTGCGAACAGTTCCCAGATGAACAGCGGGATCAGGCACGCCGCGCCGGCGCCGAAGGTGAAGGCGACGAACGACAGGCCGTGGATGGCGGGGCGTTTCAGCGACAGCACCGAATAAAGCCCGAAGATCGCCAGCGCCACGATGAAGATGAGGTCGCCTTTGTTGAACTCGATGTTCTTGAGCGTGGTGAGATCGCCGTGCAGCAGGATCACGAGCACGCCGGCCAGCGACAGCAGAACCCCGCCGGCCTGAGCCAGCGTCAGCCGCATGCCGAACAGGACCAGCGACCACACTGCGACGATCAGCGGCCCGGCCGACTGCAGCAGCAGCGTGTTGAGCGCCTGGGTGTGTTCGAGCGCCCAATATTGCAGGGTGTTGAAGGCGCCGATGCCGGTGATCGACAGAAAGATCATGATGCCGAGGCGGCCGCGGATCGCGGCCCAGTCATGCACCAGATGTTTCCAGGCAAACGGAAGAATGATGAGGAACGCGAACGACCAGCGCAGGAACGACAGCGTCACCGGTGGGATATGCCCGGCGGCGAGGCGGCCGACGATGGCGTTGCCGGCCCAGCACAGCGCGGTGATGCTGAGCAACAAATAGGGCTGGTTGGCGATCCAGGTCGCGGGCTGCGCGGGCGCGTTGGGTTCGGAAGCAGACATTCGCAAAAACAAGGCCCGGTTCATGACGCCGCGGCCCGCCCGGCGATGCAAGCCGGGCCGGAGAAGGTCGCCCGGCCTGTGTCACAGACACCGATTTGCCGCGTTCATCAATGGGGCAGATGCATCGCGACCATGCGCGGAGGGAGATGCGCGGGCGTTCTGGTTAGTTGCGTCAGCAAAACGCGTCAGATCAAGAATCGTGAGCCTTGTTCCGATTCAATCGGAGCGGAAATGGCTCTAGCCGGCCTGGTCGGGGGGCGCGGCCTGACGCTTGACGATCTGCTCGGCGAGCTGGATCAGCATCCGCTTGGTATTGGCGTCCTGCAGCTCGCGGAACACGCGCAGCAAACGCAGTTCGAGCAGCGCCTGCATCGTGTCGGAATTGGCGATGCCGGATTGCGGCTTTTGCGGCTTGGTCGACGGCGACAGGCCCTCGAACAGATCGTGGGAAACGCCGAGCGCGTCCGCCACCTGCATCAGGCGGCCGACACTAACGCGGCCCGACCCGTTGTTGGTTTTCGGCGTCGGCTGGCCGGGGGCTCCGAGTACTTCCGCAAGATCGTTCTGCGAAAGCCCGAGCGCGAGCCATCGCGCCTTCACCAGTTGATCGATTTGCCCGTCGGTCGACTTGCTCATTTGTCTCGCTCAGCCAATCTTTGACCGTGATTCTTTCATGAAACCAGCGAACAGATTCACCAGCGGCTCACCCTTGTAGGTTTTCTGCAAATCGTCGGGATGGACAAACTCATCCCGAAACCACGGATATTTGCGGCCGTCGAACGCCTGGATGGTCCAGTCGATCAATTGCTTGACGCGTGGAATCCGCTTCGCATCGGGATGGTAGGTGAGCCAGATGTCGAGCGGAAACTGGACACCAAGATCGAGCGGAATCAAGGGCCCGGCGATCGCCGGTATGTAGGTCGGCAACCAGCCGATGCCGGCGCCTTTGGAGACGGCCCAGACATGCGCGCTGGAGACGTTGTTGCGCATCGCGACAAAGCCGAGCTGTTCGCGTCCGGCATGCCGTTCGTACATCTCCTTGCCTTTGGTCTGCTCTGCGTCCTGAATCACCATGCGATGATTTTGCTGCAGATCGTTCAGATCTTTCGGCATGCCGTAGATTTCGACATAGGACGGACTGACGAACGGCATGATGTGAAGCCGGCCGATCTTGACCCGCTTCAGGTTGGGATTAGCGGGCTCCTCGAGTTGCACCGCGACATCGGCTTCGAGCCGGAGCACGTCCGCCGATCGCATCTCGCATTTCAGATCGACCAGCAGTCCGGAATAGACCCGCTGGAATTCGACCAGCCGGGGCGCCAGCCAGAAAGTGCCGAGCCCCTCGGTCACAGCAAGCCGGACCTCGCCGGTGAGCGCCGGCGTCGCCCGGCTTAGCGCGCGGTCGAGCCCGAAGGACGCCTCTTCCATCCGCTTGGCGGCGTCCAGAACCGCCTCGCCTTCCGGCGTCAGCCTGATGCCGTCGACGTGGCGGGTCATCAGCGGCGTCTTGTAGGTATTCTCCAGGACTGAAATGCGCTTGCTGAGGAAATTGGCGGACATGTTCAGCTCCGCAGCCGCGGCGCGGAAACTTCCGGTTCGGGCGACGGCCAGGAAAATCCGGACCAGATCCCAGTTCGCCATTCGTCCCGGCATGTGCGCGCCGCTGTGCGCGCCCCTGCGCTCACCTGAGTGCATACAAATCGCCTCGTTTGTCGCCTTCTAATTTAAGGGAACCATATTTCTATTATTGGCAGAAAACCAAGTTTTACACAATCAAGAGACGATCAATGAACGCGCTCGACATCGATCTGATCAGAAAATCCGCCCGGGAACACGCTCGCGCCAGCCGCTCGGCTCCCGCCAGCCGGTCTACGGCCCATTCTCTGGAGCGAATGACCAATCTTCAAGTGGCCAGACGCACGGTGATTTTCACCGTCGGGGCCGCCGGCATCGCCTCGCTGGTTGACAGGGCCCGCGCCGACATACCGGGATTAACCAAGAACGAAGTCCTGCAGGCGGCGGCACGCCACAACCCCGATATTTTCTGGGCAATCGCGCGAAGCGACCGGTTCGATATCAGCGACCCCAAGGGCGAGGGCTTCCTTGCGGTGTTGCCGCTAACCCACGAGGGCATGCGCCGGCTGCTCGACGGCCGGCTCAACACCAAGGATCCCGAGCTGTGCTACGTCGCGCGGCAATCGGAGCGTCCGGCCGGCATCTATGTCTGGGCGATCCACGCCAAGGGTACGCTCGCGGCAGCGATCCCGCTGGTGCTGCAGAAAATCTCCTCGCCGCTCTACCAGGGCGTCAACCTCTATTCGCGTCCCATCACCAAGGGCGGCCTGCGGGTGCTGGAGCCGCTCGGCTTCCAGCCGGGCGCAAGCTACGAGGAATTGTTCGCGCCGCATCTGCAGATGTTCGACCGCTCGAAGGATATTCCGCGGGTCAAGGCAATGCCGCCCGAGCCGGTCACCGTCGAGGTCGTCCGCTCGATGGACGAGATGGCGCGCGTCATTGCGATCCGCGGAGCGGTCTACATGGGCGAACAGCATTGCCCGTTTGAAGAGGAATTCGACGGCAACGATTTCTCCGCCACCCATCTGATCTGCCACAAGGATGGCGAGCCGGTCGGCTGCATGCGGATCCGCTATTTTGCGGATTTCGCCAAGCTCGAGCGGCTGGCCGTCCGCAACGAAAGTCGCAACGCCGGCCTGGCCGGCCAGATCGTGGACACGGCCATCGAACTGTGCCGGAAGAAAGGTTACCGCGTGCTGTACGCGCATGCGCAGGCCCGGCTGCTCGGCTTCTGGCAGCAACGTGGCTTCAAGCGCGCGCCCGGCCGCAAGTTCGTGTTTTCCGACTTTGACTATGTCGAGGTCAAACTCGAGACCGAGAAGCATCCGCAATGTATCACCATCAACGACGATCCCTACGTGCTCATTCGTCCCGAAGGCCGCTGGGATAGACCGGGCATCCTCGAAAAATCCACCAGCCGGGGAGTTTGCGAAGCGGCGGATGTCGTCCAATGAGTTCAGTCATCGATCTGCGAACCTATGTCGGCGCATCGCGTGGCCGCCTGCTGATCATGGTCGACCTGCAGGAGAAGAACTACGCCGCGTTGGCCAGGGACAACGCGCGCGACATCCAGCGGTCGCTGAACAACTGCATGGCCGCGATCCGGCATGCGCGCGAGTTCGCCATACCGATCGCGTTCACGCGGCAAGCCGAGGGTCGGGGCGATGGCCCGGGCATACTCGAACGCTCGAGCCAGTCGGCCTGGATTTCCGGTCTCGAGCCGCGGCGGTCGGACATGGTGTTCGAGCGCCAGCAGCCGTCCTGCTACAGCAATCATCTGTTCGAAAGCGTGGTCTCGCAGGCCGGAAGCTTCGCCATTGCCGGTCTCGTCGCCGAGGAAACCTGCCTTGCGACGGCGATGGATGCCGCGCGCAGGGAGCACAGCGTCACCTTCCTCAGCGATGCATCCGTGAGCCGGTCGCGGCCCAATACCGATGCCGCCGCCGTGCATGTGCTCGCCACAAGGGCGATCGAACTTTTCGCCGACGTCGCCACCACGGGCCAGTGGCTGGTCGCGACGTCACAGCGACCTCTCAAGGGGCACCGCTATGGATGAGTTGAGTGCGCGTCGTTTGCGTAATGTGCTTCCGGTGCTGGTGGAGCAGCGCAATTTGCTGGTTTCCGGCGGCGTCTCCTTTGCCGGCCATCTGGTCGATCTCGCGATCATGCAATTGCGCTTGACTCTGCACGAGATCTCCGAGGATGAATTATCCGAGTTCTCCAACGTACTCAGCGGCGAACGAACGGATTGATCCCCAGGAGTATCGGTATGCCGGGACGCAGGTGGATCATCCTTGCGGTGTTGTTCGCGACGCGCGCCGCCATCGGATTCCAGTTTCAATCGATCGGGTCGGCGGCCAATCTTCTGATGGCCGATCTCGGCATCGGCTATTCGGAAATCGGCATGCTGCTCGGCGCCTATATGCTGCCGGGTGTCATCGTCGCATTCCCGGCAGGATTGCTTGGAAGCCGGGGCCGCGAAAAGACGCTCGGGATCGTGGGCCTGGTGCTGATGGCGGTTTCCGGCCTGGCATTGAGTTACTCCGGCGATCTCGCTTTCGCACTGGCGGCGCGCACGATTGGCGGGATCGGAGGCACGGTCGTGGGGCTGGTCGCGACCAAGATGGTGGCGGACTGGTTCGATGCCCGCGAGATGGTGCTGGCGATGTCGTTCCTGCAGATGAGCTGGCCGTTCGGCGCCATGATTGCGCTGCCGATCCAGACCTGGATCGCGCATTCGCTCGGCTGGCACGCGGTGATGGTGTCGGGCGCGATCTGTTCGGTGGCGGTGCTGCTCGCGTTTGCGATGATTCCGCGCGCGGCGCAGCTGGCCCAGGCGGAGGCCGCCGGCCGCGGACGGCTGCCGCGTGCGGCGCTGATGCCGGTGGTGATATCGGGCGCCATCTGGGGCGCGATGAATCTCGCCTGCGTTTTGTTCTTCAGCTACGCACCGCTGTTGCTGGTGGCGCAGGGATCGTCGCCGACGGTTGCGGCGTCGCTGACGAGTCTTTCGATCTGGTTCACCATTCTCGCCATTCCGACCGGTGGCTATCTCGTGCACCGCGCCGACCGGCCGATCACCGCAATCATCGCCTGCAGCTTGATCGCAGCCTGTGCGCTGATGCTGTTCGTGGAGAATTTTCATCCGACGATCGCCTGCCTGATTTTTGGCGTCGCGATCGGTCCGATGTCGGGTGCGATCCTGTCGATGCCTGCCAGGGTGCTCGAGCCGGCGGACCGGTCGATGGGCTTCGGCCTGTTCTATACCTGCTTCTACGTCCTGATGGCGGCCGGACCCACCGCCGCCGGAAGCCTGCAGGACGCCTGGGGATCGCCGTCGGCGGCACTGGTCGCCAGCGCCGCGCTGCTGGCATCGATGGTGCCGCTGGTCCTGCTGTTCCTGGTCGTCGCCAAGCGCTGCGATTTCGCGCAGCCGAACGACGAAGCAAAACTGCGCGCGGCGTCTTGAACCCTCACACCGTCAGCGCCGGCGCGATCGCGCCGAGCGCCTGCATCGCGTCATCAGGATCGAGCTCGACCTGCAATCCGCGCTGCCCGCCATTGAGGAACACGGTCGCGTGCCCGAGCGCTGTGGCCTCGATCGCGACCGGCACGCGCTTCTTCTGGCCGAACGGCGAGATGCCGCCGACATGATAGCCGGTGAGCCGCTCGGCATCCGCCGGGCGCATCATCTTCGCGGCCTTGCCGCCGAACGCGCTGGCGAGCTTCTTCATGCTGACTTCGCCGTCCGACGGCACCACGACGCAGACCGGCTTGCCGTCGACCTCGGCCATCAGCGTCTTCAGCATCCGGCAGGGCTCGACGCCGAGCGCCTCGGCCGCCTGCAGGCCGATGCTGTCCGCGCTGGAATCGTAGACGTAGCTGTGCAGCACAAACTTCACGCCGAGCTTTTCCAGCGCCTTTGTCGCAGGAGTGGTTTTAGACATTTGCCAGATTACTCCGCGTTCATGTCGCCGCCTTCCCGCCGCCACAAATTTTTGGGGGATATCAAAGGGTTGTCCTCCTTTTTGACGACCCCCAAAGCTCCCTTCTTGCTTGCCTAGACGGGCCGCTTCCTTTATCCGGTTGGGCTGCCTCGCATGCGAACGGCCTTAAGGTCGTGATTTGGGCTGGGCGAGCTACGGGCATGATCCGGAAAAGTGGATACCGGTTTTCCGAGAAGATCATGCCCAAACTAAAGAAATGTCGACGGCATGGTTCAACCTGAACCATGCCGGAGAGCATGATCCGGAAAGTCGGGCAGTAGTTTTCCGGGGAGGTCATGCTGAAACCACGTGAGTCGCAGGGAAACGCTTAGAAATGGCCAATGTTGTCGTCGTCGGCGCCCAATGGGGTGACGAGGGGAAGGGCAAGATCGTCGACTGGTTGTCGGAGCAGGCTGACATCGTCGTGCGCTTCCAGGGCGGCCACAATGCCGGCCACACGCTCGTCATCAATGGCGAGACCTACAAGCTGGCGCTGCTGCCGTCGGGCGTGCTGCGGCCCTCGAAACTCGGCGTCATCGGCAATGGCGTGGTGTTCGATCCGCAGGCCTTTCTCGACGAGGTCACCCGACTGAGGGGCCAGGGCGTCGCCATCAGCCCGGAAAATCTCCGTATCGCGGAGAACGTCACGCTGATCCTGCCGCTGCACCGCGAGCTCGACGCTTTGCGCGAATCATCCAACGCCGGCACCGCGATCGGCACCACCCGCCGCGGCATCGGCCCGGCCTATGAGGACAAGGTCGGCCGCCGCGCCATCCGCCTGATGGATCTGGCCGACCTCGACACCCTGCCGCACAAGATCGACCGCCTGCTGGCGCACCACAACGCGCTGCGCCGCGGCCTCGGGCTGGAGGAGTTCGACGGCCGCGTCATCCTGAAGGACCTCACCGCGCTGGCGCCGCAATTGTTGCCCTACACCGAGACCGTGTGGCGGCTGCTCGATCTCAAGCGCCGCGAGGGCAAGCGCATCCTGTTCGAGGGCGCGCAGGGCGCGCTGCTCGACGTCGACCACGGCACCTACCCCTATGTCACCTCGTCCAACACGGTGGCGGCGCAGGCCGCGACCGGCAGCGGCCTGGGGCCGAGCGCGGTCGGCTATGTGCTCGGGATCTGCAAGGCCTATACGACGAGGGTCGGCCAGGGCCCGTTCCCGACCGAATTGGACAATGAGATCGGCCGCAAGATCGGCGAGCGGGGCCGCGAGTTCGGCACCAATACCGGCCGGCCGCGGCGTTGCGGCTGGTTCGACGCCGTATTGGTTCGACAAGCCGCAAGAACCTGCGGCATCACGGGCCTGGCTTTGACCAAGCTCGATATTCTCGACGGCTTCGACACGATCGAGGTCTGCACCGGCTACATGCTGGACGGCAAGGAAATCGACCATCTGCCGGCCGGCGAGGGCGCCCAGGCCCGGGTGGTGCCGATCTACGAGACCATCGAAGGCTGGAAGGAGCCGACCGCCAATGCCCGTTCCTGGGCGGATCTGCCGGCCCAGGCCATTAAATATGTGCGCCGGGTCGAGGAATTGGTGGGCTGTCCGATCGCCTTGCTTTCCACCAGCCCGGAACGCGAGGATACTATTCTCGTTCAAAACCCGTTCGAGGCTTAACGAGTTGTTACCCATAAGTCCGCATTGTTGAGTCGTTATGGCTGACTACTACCCGCTGATCGCCCGCGCCATTGCCGGACTGGACCCCAGTGCTCCCGGCGAGAGCCGCCGTGCGCTCTATGAGCGGGCTCGCTCGGCGCTGATCGCGCAGCTGCGCAGCGTGCAGCCGCCGTTGAGCGAATCGGAAATCACCCGGGAGCGGCTGTCGCTGGAAGAGGCCGTCCGCAAGGTCGAGTCCGAGGCCGCCCAGCGCGCCCGCGACGCCTCGCGGCCCGGCGGCGCAGGGGCTGCGCGCGGCGGCGACGCCTTCCGCCGCGCCAATGCGCGCCCGCCGGAATCCGGCGCGCCAGCAGCTAACCCACCCCGTCCGCGCCCGGCTTCGCCGCCGCCCGCGCGCGAAGGCCGTCCGCCGCTTGGTGACGGCGACCAGCAACGCCCGCCGCGCAACCTGCGGCCCGATTTGCCGCCGCCGCCGCCACGTCCGCCGCAGCTGCCGGCGCAGGAACCGACGCTGCCGCCGACCCGTGAACGCACCGGCGCGGCGCGCCGCGGCCCCGACAATTCTGCGCCGCAGATGCCACAGCCTCCGGGCATGCGCGGGTTCCGCGACATCGCCGCCGACGCCGACGATCTCGGCCGCGCCGCCGCCCAGGCCAACCGCTCGGCGCGCAAGACCTACGCCAACGTGCCCTCGCCCACGCCGGAGTTCGACCGGCTCGAGCCGAGCATGGAGAACCGCGGCGCCGATCCGGAAGCGCCGTATTCCTATGAAGAGTCGCTCGAGGAGGCCGACCGCTATTCGCCGCAGGCTTCCCCGATGCAGCCGCCGCCGCAGCGTTCGCGGCTGTCGCAGGATCGCGAGCGCGAGCCGAAAAAGGCACGCCGGGTCGGCGCGGCTTTCCCGTTCAAGAGCGCGATCGCGGTCGGCATCGTGCTTGTTGTGATCGGCGCTGCGATGGTCGGGGGCAAGTCCGCCATCAACGTGGTGAGCAGCCTGTTCAAATCCTCGCCCGTCGTCGAAGCGCCGAAGGATCCGTCAGCGCCGCAGTCGAAGCCGAAGATCCCCGATCGCGTCGGCCAGCCGTCTTCGGACCAGGTGGCGCCGGTGGCGCAGCGCGTGGTGCTGTATGATGAGGACCCGTCCGATCCCAAGGGCAAGCAATATGTCGGCTCGGTGATCTGGCGTACCGAACCGATCAAGGCGAGCGGCAACCAGAAGCCTGACATCAGCGTGCGCGCCGACATCGAAATTCCCGACCGCAAGTTCAAGATGACGATGTCGTTCCGCCGCAACACCGACACATCGCTCCCCGCAAGCCACACCGCGGAGCTCACCTTCATCCTGCCGCAGGATTTCTCCGGCGGCGGCGTCGGCAACGTGCCGGGCATCTTGATGAAATCCAACGAGCAGGCGCGCGGCACGCCGCTGGCGGGGCTCGCCGTGAAGGTCACCGACGGCTTCTTCCTGGTCGGCCTCTCCAACGTCGACGCCGACCGCGCCCGCAATTTGCAGCTCCTGAAGGAGCGTTCCTGGTTCGACGTGCCGCTGGTCTACGTCAACCAGCGCCGCGCCATCATCGCGATCGAAAAGGGCGCGCCGGGTGAACGGGCGTTCAACGAGGCGTTCGCGGCCTGGGGCGAGTAGCGGGCGGCGGCGGATTGTTTCGCAACGCTTCCGTCAAGCCTGTCGAATTTTTCGCAAGATCGTCGTAAGACTGAGACCGCATCTGATCACGCGATTGGAAGAGGACGGTCCATGAAACGCTATCTGATCTTCGGAGCTATCGGCCCGTTCGTCGGCGGGCTGCTGATGCTGTTCGCGATCACGATGGCTTCCGGTTACTGGGCCCAGACCGATTGGAAGGAGGTCGGGAAATTCTTCGGCACCTTCGCCAAGACGCTGCAATACAGCTATTTGTTCGGCGTCGTGCCGGCGCTGATGATCGGCGCCATCGACGACATCCTGTATCACGTGCGGCGGCTTCCCTGGTGGGTGCGCATATGCATCGTGGGCGCGATCGGGTTCACGGTCACGGAACTGCTCTATGGCTCGCGCGGCCCGGACACCGGCGTGACGCAGTTCATCCTTTACGGGCTGGTCGGCGGCGTGCCCGCGGTGCTGTCGTCGTGGCTGGCGCACAAATATGCCGACGAACAGGCGCCGGTGCATTCGACGTAAAGCGCGACAATCTGGCACGACGGCTGCGCCCGGCGTAGCCTTGGCGAAGCCGGGGCAAATCAGTTCGGATTGCCGGAAATCGTGTCAAGTTCTAAATTTCCGAAAATCAAAAATATTTCCCTTTCCTTCGACCCCAAATCACCTGCACATCTATGCCCATCCCGTCCCACTCAGAGGGGCGTCGGCCGTCGTCACGACGAGGGGCGGGTTGCGGTGGACGTTGAGGTTGCGATTGACGGTCGCGGCTGAAGCGTACGGTAAAAGCGTGTGGTCCTGGCGCCCGTAACGGCGTCAAGTCTTTCGGGAGCTAACGCTTTCGAGGGGCGACGGTGGCAATAGAGGCCGTCTCACCGGGGAGAGCGCGTTATAAGCTGTAAAGCCATTGCGCAGGGAATGTCGGATGTTCTCCGCTGCCCTGTATGCTCGTGTGCAGCATTCTTATGCACAATCGCACGCGAGACCGCGGGTGCAGCGCGCATCCGGCATTCCCTGCGCCCTCTGATTTTTTCGAGGGCACGAACGACACGCACACCCCGGGCGCTTTGCGCCGCGGGAAGGCGAAGGTGTATCCCAGTCGTCCCGGCGCAGGCCCTAGGTGGTGTGGACTCTAAGGATTCCCTTTTAGGCGCAAATCAGATTCAAGGCTTCTTTTTGGGAGGCAGTCTTGG
>NZ_JAFCLX010000037.1:0-69442 GCF_018130205.1 Bradyrhizobium sp. AUGA SZCCT0222 | reverse complement strand
CATGTGCAGCATTCTTATGCACAATCGCACATGAGACCGCGGGTGCAGCGCGCATCCGGCATTCCCTGCGCCCTCTGAATTTCGAGGGCAATTTCTGTCAAAGCTCGGGCGCAACAAGCCGCGAGAACGCGAGATCATGTCTAACCGCCGTCATTGCGAGGAGCGAAGCGACGAAGCAATCCATCCCTCCGCAGGCGGCGCGATGGATTGCTTCGCTGCGCTCGCAATGACGGGGAGAGAGCTCTCGTCCCCCTCAACTCCCCATCGCCTTCCACGCATTGGACGCGAACTGCCGCCGCCAGGTCACGATCACAACCATGGCTGTCGTGACGAACAGCACCCATGGGCTGACGAACCAGCCGAGATAGCCGAGCGCAAAGAAAAACGAGCGCTGGCCGCGATTAAAATGCTGGCCCGCGGATTCGAACAATCGCGTGGTGCGGATGACATGCGCTTCCGCCTCAGGCGTGCCTTTTTCCGAGGCCGGCGGCATCGCGCCGAGCAGGATGGCGACATAGTTGAACAGGCGATAGGCCCAGGAGAATTTGAAGAAGGCGTAGGTAAAGATCAGGATCAAGCCCACGCATTTGATTTCCCACAGGGCCGGCGAGGGGCTGAGATCGATCGGCAGCGCAGCGAGCACCGCCAATGCGTCGTTGGTGGCGCGCAGCAACGCCAGCCCGCCGCCGATCGCGATCAGGCTAGAGGAGGCAAAGAACGCGGTGCCGTTTTGCAACGAAGCCATGATCTGCATGTCGACCATGCGGGTTTCGCGATCGAGCAGGTTTCGTATCCAGACCTCGCGATAAATATGCATGCGCGCGGACAGGCTGTCCCGGCCGTAGGCGGTACGCTCGAGGGTGAAAGCATAAACCGTCCACTCCACGACGAAGAACGTGATGGCCGCGATATCGACCCAGTATCCGGTCATGCTGGTCCCCGTCGTCGTCGCCTGGTCACGCCAGAGCCTTTTCCGTTCCGATGGAATCGGAACGGGGATCTGGATTCTTGATTTGACGCGTTTTCTTGACGCAAACCGGTGTCCACTTCGCTGGAAAACGCTCTAGATGTACAGGTTGAACGATTGCCGCGCACTATGCCATGATGGCGATCCCAACAGGATTCCCTTGAAATGTTGAAACTCGTCATCGGCAACAAGAATTATTCGTCATGGTCGATGCGGCCATGGCTGGCGCTGCGCGCCAACAACATTCCGTTCGAAGAGGTTTTGATTCCTCTGTACACGGACAACCCGGCCGACAAGCAACGCATCCTGAGCTTCAGCGATGCGGGAAAAGTGCCGGCGCTGGTCGATGGCGATGTCACGGTGTGGGATTCGCTGTCGATCATCGAATATCTCGCCGAAAAATTCCCGCAAACCAAACTGTGGCCGGAAGACCGCGCGGCCCGGGCGCATGCGCGTTCGATCTCGGCAGAGATGCATTCGGGCTTCATGGCGCTGCGCAACGAATGCGGCATGAATCTGCATCGCCCGATCCGCGCGGTTGCGCTGTCGGATGACGCGCAGGCCAATGTGGCGCGGATCCAGGCGATCTGGGCCGAGTGCCATCAGCGCTATGGCAAAGCGGGGCCGTTCCTGTTCGGCGCGTTCTCCGGCGCGGACGCGATGTTCGCACCGGTCGTGCATCGCTTCCGCACCTACGCGATTCCGGTCACTGGCGATGCGCAGCGCTACGTCGATGCGATGGACGGGTTGCCGGCGTTCCAGGAGTGGACCCGCGACGGGCTGACCGAAACCATGCTGATCGACGGGCTGGAGGCGATCTGAGGCGCGGCGTTAACCCGTCCGATTCCATGGCCCCTGAACCGCACCGGCCCTGGCTACCGCATAGGGCCGGGGATGCGGAATTGCGGCCGGAATAGCGGCTATGCAAATTCCCCCAAACTGGCATTTAACGCACTGAAATATCTGCAAAATATGCGTGTCCTGGATGCCTCGATGTTGCTGGCTTTTTGGGCCTGTGGTGTGCTAGGTTGACGCAGGGTTCTCAAGTCGGCCGATCGCTAGCGGGACAACTAAGCGCCGCCGACAATCTTGCGTGATGGAGAGGGCGTTGAAGCACAAGTTCACCGTTGGAGAGACTGTCTATTTCACTGCCAGCAACGTTGCCCGACCGGCCGCCAGCGGCACCTATGAGGTGATCCGGCTGCTTCCGACCGACGGTGACGACTGCCAGTATCGCATCAAAAGCTCGACCGAAGCCTTCGAACGGGTAGCCAAGGAAAGCCAGCTCGCGGTCTCCTGAGAGAGCTGTGTGCAAACCAGCGGTTGACGCGGTTCCATATCGCTCGCCGTCAAAAGGCCCCGTTCGCAGGACCATTCTGTCGGGAGTGAATGCGGGCAAACACGCATTCGTTTTCGCTGATCGCGTTATGCTGCGTGAGGGACACCGCGCATGAGCTGGGACTGGGCTTCTTCGCTGGATCAGATCTGGCGTACACCGACCTTTCCGATGTGGCTGACGCTGGCCGCGGCGGGATTTTTGGGGATCATCGTTCTGATCACGCTGCTGCGCGCGGAGAAATCCGTGGCCAATGGCGTGCTGACGGTCATGACGCTGCTGGCGATCGTCGTCGCTGTCGCCGCGACCATCCGCAGCTTCGGGCCGGATGGCGCCGTCTCGTCCGCTGGGACCCGGGTGGCTTCGGTCAGTGCAGCGTTGCCGCAGCTCTCTTGTATCGACGATCTCGCCGGCGATGCCGTCCTCAACGCCTGCGAGAAGACGCTGTTCGGGTCCGCCGACTCGGTCGCTGCCGCGGTCACCTATGCGGCGTCCCAGATCTCCCGCCTGACCGGGTTCGGCGATGCTGCCGCAGCCGACAAAGCGACGAGTTCCGATCTGCAGGCACTGCGCCGCGCCGTCGAGCGCGACCGCTACGGGCTGATGGCCTATGTGCTGATGGCGCGCGACCATTGCACGCCGGCTGCATGCGCCGCGTTCGCCGCGCTGGCCGACAAGCGCCAGGTCGTCGCCAACATGGACGAGCACCTCTACGAGAACCTGATCACGCGCTATGCGCCGTCATGGAACGCGCCGCCCCAGGCTGCGACAACCCCGGGATTGCTCGCGGGGCTGCCGCCGTCGATGCCCACTGGCAAGCCCACCAATGCCGAGTTCCCGAGCGCGGCCAATACCCCGCCCATTAGCATCATGAATCCGGAGCCGCCCGCCGGTCGTGCCGCGCCGGCGCCAGCTGCTGCCAATCCACCGGCTTCACCGCGTCCGGCCCCGGCCGCAGCAGCACCAACTGCCGCCGCACCAGCCACACCGACCGCAACAGCGTCACCAGCGCTGGCGGCAGCTAAAAAACAGCCACCGGCGCCGAAACGCACGCCGGCCGCGCCGGTCCAGCTGTCGCCGGCACCGGGGGCGCCGACGGCACCGACGGCGTCATCCACAGCTGCTGCGCCCGCCAACGAATGATCGTTTTCAAACGGCGCGGGGCCCGCTAAACCCGGACCCATGCCGCTTCATCTCATCAAGCTCGCCGTTGGCTGCGAGTCGGTCAAAGAACTCAAGGGCTGGGTTGCCGAACGGATGGCAACCGCCAAGAAAAAGGGTTTGCCGCTCCGCCATATCCACGTCACCCGGATGACGCCGAAGCGCGACGAGGAACTGCTTGCCGGCGGCTCGCTCTACTGGGTGATCAAGGGAGAGATCGCGGCGCGCGAAAAGCTGATCGCGATCGAGCCGTTCCGCGACAAGGACGGTATCGGACGGTGCCGCCTGGTGATGCAGCCCAAAGTCATCGCCGTCTCGCCGCGGCCGATGCGCCCGTTCCAGGGCTGGCGCTATCTGACCGAGGACGGCGCGCCCGCCGATCTCGGCAAGTCCGCCGCCGTCGTGGCGTCGATGCCGGAGCCGATGCGGCGGGAACTGCGCGACCTCGGGCTGCTCTAGATCAAACCGCGATATTGTCGATCAACCGCGTGGTTCCGATCTTGGCGGCGACCAGCATCCGCATCGGACCCTGCTTGAGCGAGGTGATCGGCGCCAGCGTTTCGGCGTGGCGCACCTCGAAATAGTCCAGCGCAAAACCGGCGTTTTGGATCAGCTCGGCACCGGCCCCCATGACGGCGTCGACCGGCTCGCCGGCGCGCAGGCGCGCCGCGCTTTGCTTCATCGCGCGATAAAGTTCGGGCGCCGCCTGGCGCTGTTCGGGCGCGAGGTAGACGTTGCGCGAGGACATCGCCAGCCCGTCGCGTTCCCGAACCGTGCGCGAGCCGATCACCTTGACGCCGAGATCGAGATCGCGCGCCATCTGCGTGACCACCCGCAATTGCTGAAAGTCCTTTTCGCCGAAGATCGCGACATCCGGCCGGCATTGGGTGAACAGCTTGCCGACCACGGTGGCGACGCCGCCGAAGAAGTGCGGGCGGAAGCGATCCTCCAGCCCGGCGGTGGCCGGACCTTCAGGCACGATCCTTGTGGCGAAGCCTTCCGGATACATCGCCTTGACGTCGGGATTCCAGATCAGGTCGACCTTCTCGGCCGCGAGCTTGGCGAGGTCGGACTTCCAGGTGCGCGGGTAGGAGCCGAAATCCTCCGTTGGCGCGAACTGGGTCGGATTGACGAAGATCGAGACGACGACTTTCTGTGCGCGGCGTTTGGCGAGCCGAACCAGCGACACATGGCCGTCATGGAGCGCTCCCATGGTTGGCACCAGCGCGACCGTGGCCTTTCTGGCGCGCAGGCCATCAAGGGCGCGGCGCAATGCGGGGACGGTACGGACGACCATGGGGCTTCGCGGCATCTGGGCTCGATCTCTTGCACGATGTTTGGGGGTGAGGGGGCTGTTGGCCGCGGCCTCTTGGCGGGCGATGCGACCTTATAAGGCCGAGGCATTGCCGCCAAGGTGATCAACCTGTGCAACTCATCACGGCAGTCCGACGTAGCTGCATGGGTCATGTATCGCCAGTCGGGTTCGGCGCGTGGAAACGTGCGCTCGATCACAGATGAACGCGATGTCGCCAAGCGGATTCATCATTAAGGCAGGCAGACTGTGATTTAAAAGCATTATCACGCATTTCGCTTGACCACAGCCGCGCGTGATTTGAAGATATCAAATGGGGGTTGGTGTTGAGTCATGTTGGTTCAGGCTAGTCAGGGTCAGTCCGGTTCGGCGCATGTCGTCGTGCTCGGCAACGAGAAGGGCGGTTCGGGGAAATCCACCACCGCGCTGCATATCGCTGTCGCCCTGATGAAAGCCGGTCAGCGTGTCGCCACCATCGACCTCGACTGCCGCCAGCAGAGCTTCACCCGGTACATCGGCAATCGCACCGCGTGGGCCCGCCGCACCGGCCTCGATCTCGAAATTCCCGTCCACTTTTGCATCAAGCTCGGCGAGACGATGCAGATCGCCGACAATGAAAACTCCGAGTTCCAGCAGTTCATGGAAGCGGTGAGCGCGGTCGAGCGCGCCTTCGACTTCATCGTCATCGATACGCCGGGGTCGGATTCCTATCTGATGCGCCTGGCCCATTCGATGGCCGATACGCTGGTCACGCCGATCAATGACAGCTTCCTCGATTTCGACGTGCTCGGCACCGTCGACCCCGCCACCTATTCGGTGACCGGCGAAAGCCACTATGCCGAGATGGTGCGCGACGTCAGGCGCAAGCGCCGCCAGCTCGACGGCGCTTCCACCGACTGGATCGTGGTGCGCAACCGGCTGTCGATGATCGGCTCGCGCAACAAGCAGCTGGTCGCCGACAGCCTGAAGGATCTGTCGTTGCGGCTGGGCTTCCGTTCGATCGACGGCCTTGCCGAGCGGGTGGTCTACCGTGAATTCTTCCCGCGCGGGCTGACCGCGCTCGACGACATCGATGAGGCCACCCTCGGCACGCGGCCGAGCATGGGCCATGTGACGGCGCGCGAGGAGGTGACGAGCCTGCTCCGCCAGTTGAAGCTGCCGCTCGACGAGCGCGGCCGGCGGAGGGCCGCCAACCGCGCCGAATGGTTCAGCCAGGTCGACAAGCCGCTCGAAGTCCACGACATCCTCGGCGCCTGATCAGCGCGATCTCGGCGGCTCGATCACCGTCATGCGGAACGGACCGCTGTTGCTTGCGGCATGCGCGACCGCTGCGTTGGCGTCGTCGAGCGCAAACGCCGTGATCTCGAATTGATCCAGGCGGACCAGGCCTGCGCGAACAAGCCCGACCATCAAATGTGCCGCGTGCGGCGGGTACATCCATTGGCCGCGAAGGGTGATGCAGTTCCGCATCATCCATGAATAGGGCAGGTCGAGGCCGGCGCCGCCGAGCATGCCGACGCCGCCCATCAGCACCACGCGTCCGTACGGCCGCACCGCGAGGATGGCGGTCCGCACCTGCATCGCGTTGGCCGCCGGCGGCAGGATGTCCAGCACGCAGTCGATGCCGCCCGGGGCGGCTTGCAGGATCCGCTTGCGGTCGTCGTCCTCCTCGCCGCGCATCGGTACAATACGGACGCGTGGGCCGAACCGGCGCACGAGATCGGCCAGCGCCTTTTCGTTGCGGCCGGTTGCGATGACACAAGCCGCGCCCATGCCCAGCGCGACGGCCACCGCCGCGCTGCCAAAGCTGCCGGTGGCGCCGTTGACCAATACGGTTTCTCCGGCCTGCAATTGGGCGGCGAGGAAGCCGCCATACGGCACCAGCAGCGTGCCCAGCGCGCACCAGCGCGCGGCGTCCGCTTCGGCAATGCTGCCGATCCGTGCGGCGTTTTCCGTCGGCACCCGCATTTGTCCGGCCCATGCCCCATCGTGAAAGTATCGCGCCAGCCGCAGACCGCCGTCGCTGCCGGCGGTCAGGCCCTGCAGCGCGATGTCGGGGGCAAGCGCATCATCGCGCGAGCGCACCGTCGGATCGCAATAGACCCAGTCGCCCGTGGCCAGATGGGTCGCATCCGGGCCGGTGGCGCGGACGCGGCCGATCGCGCCGGGACCCGGCACCACAGGCAATTCCAGCAGGTATTTGCGTTCGCCGCTCAGGACTTCATTGGCATAGGCGAGAACCCGGCTCGCCATCACGTCGACGATCACTTCGCCGGTGCCGAGGACGGGATCGGGCAGGGTTTCGATCGCGAGCGGCGATCCGAATTGTTTCAAGACGGCGGCTTTCATGATGGGCATCCTTTCGCAACGAGGAGCCCATTTTCGTAACCCTTCATTTCGCCAACAAGACCTGGTATTATCCTAGGATTGAATGATCCCCCGCTGGCGAAGTGCAGGCCCATGAATCCCAGGCAAAGCGAACTCGGCGATTTCCTGCGCTCGCGGCGGGAAAAGCTGACGCCAAAGGCGGTCGGCCTGCCGATCGGGCGGCGGCGGCGAACGCCCGGCTTGCGGCGCGAAGAAGTTGCCGAACTCGCAGGCATCGGCGTCGACTGGTACATCCGGCTCGAGCAGGGGCGCACCGTCAGTCCGTCGGCGGCGACGATCGACGCGCTGGCCCGCGCGCTGCGGCTCGGCAAGGCTGAGCACAAGCATCTGCGGGCACTGACGCAGAATGCCGACCGCCGCGCCTTTGTCCCCGAAACCGTACCGCCTGCAGTCCGGCGCACCGTCGAGCGGCTTAATTTGCCGGCCTATGTCACCGGCCGCCGCTGGGACATTCTGGCCTGGAATGCGGCCGCGGATGAAATCTTTGCGTTCAGCCGGCTGCCGGAAGGCGACCGCAACATTCTTCTCACCGTGCTGACCAACCGCGCGACGCGAAAGTTATTCGGCGCTTCATGGGAAGAAGAGGCGCGGCGCATCGTGGCGCAGTTCCGCGCCACGCATGATTTGTGGGCCGGCGATCCCGCGTTCCAGGAACTGCTTGCACGGCTGCGGCAGGGCTGTCCCGAATTTTCGGGCTGGTGGGAGGCCCATGATATTGGCGGCGTCTCGGCCGGCCAGAAATCCCTGAGCCATCCGAGGAAGGGGCGGCTGAAGCTGGAATACGCGAGCTTCCAGGCCAATGACGATCCGGCGCTGAAGCTGATCATCTATACCGCGGGCTGAATCCAGTGGTTTTCCGGGATTTCCAGGGCAGACGCGGCGTGCGAAATAAGGGAACGAATTGCCTATAATACCGTTTTCATTAGACTTTTATCGTTCGGTCGAACCGAAGCTTGGTTGGGGCCGTCGTATATGGGTAAATAGGAAATGATCGCCGGGTAGTGAGCAACTGCACAATGGATGGGTGCATCGCACAACGATCAGGCGCTCAATTCACAACATTTGGACTTTATGTCACGCCGCTGTGACATATATCATCAAGAACGAGGCCGAAGAGTCTTGAGACCGACATAGCCCCTACCGGGGCCCCGAGGACGCCGATGAAACGTGGAATTGCCGTTCTGCTTTCACTTACCGTACTGGTTGCGGTCGCGTATTTTACCGCGAGCAAGTGGGCGATCCGTCACGAGACCATCGCATTCCATGATCCGGCGCGAGACAATCGTTTGGTCGCGGTCAATATCGCTGTACGGCGCGACAAGGAAATGCAGGCCAATGCCGGCATGATCACGTTGCCGGTTGCGATCATCAATCACGGCAACACCGTCAAGCACACCGAGTATTCGTTCCTCTCCAACGCGTTCGCCGCGCGCGGCTATCTTGCGGTCAGCCCGCAGCATGATCTGCCGACCGATCCGCCGATGGTGACCAAGGTCGGCGAACTCTATGTCGGCCGCCTGCCGCAAATTCAGCGCGGCGTCGCCAACATCCATTTTGCCATCGATGAAATGAAGAAGGTCCTGCCCAACGCCGACTACGCCAGGGTGACCATGGTGGGGCACTCGATGGGCGGCGATATCTCGATGTATTTCGCCAAGCAATATCCCGACGAGATCAAGAAGGTGGTGACGCTGGACAATCTGCGCGTGCCGTTCCTGACCGACGGCAAGTTCAAGATCCTGTCGTTCCGCTCGAAGGACACGCAGTTCAAGCCGGATCCGGGCGTCGTGCCGGATGACGACCAGTGCGAGAAGGCCGGTATTACAGTCGTGAACACCGGCTACCAGCACAACGATATGCGCGATACCGGGCCCGATGCGGCAAAGTCGTCGATCCAGACGATGCTCGACAAGTTCATCGCTGATAACACCGACAGCAGCGTGCTGAAGCCGGTGCCGACCAAGGTGCCGGATCCGCTCGTGAGCAATCCGGGGCCGGTGCCGCTTGCCAGCAACCCACCGACCATCAAGTCGGCGACCAACTGACGGCTCCGCTGTTAACGCTTCCGCTGCCTGATCACGGCGGATCACGACCGGGTGCATTGACGCCCTTTATAGTCAGCCCCACATAGAGCTTGCTGCAATTGCGAGCGCTCATGGCCGGCGAACCCACCAAACCGAAATCTCCCGCCGACGTCTTCTCGGCGCAGAAACCTCAATCGCGCAGCTCTCCGTTGCCGGAAGCCCGGCCCTCGGCGGCCGAAGACATCGCTGCCTTTGTCGCCAAGGCTCGCGCCATGTCGCCGCACCGGACCGGCGCAAAGGGGAGGCTGGTGTTCGCGCTCGACGCCACCATGAGCCGGCAACCGACCTGGGACATGGCCTGCGCGCTGCAGGCCGATATGTTTCGCGAAGCGGCTTCGCTCGGCAGCCTCGACATTCGCCTGGTCTACTACCGCGGCCTCAATGAATGCCGTGCGACGGGATGGATCTCCGACTCGGCGCAACTCGCTAAATTGATGACCAAGATCGATTGCCAGGGCGGCAATACCCAGATCGGCAAGGTGCTCTCGGAAGCCCGCCGCGAGGCGGTCGCTTCCGCCGTGCGCGCCGTAGTGTTCGTCGGCGACGCCATGGAAGAGTCGGTCGACGACCTCTGCGCCAAGGCCGGTGAACTCGGCCTGCTCAAGGTGCCCGTGTTCATGTTCCAGGAAGGCCACGACGTTGCGGCCGAGCACGCGTTCCGTGAGATCGCGCGCCTCACCGGCGGAGCATGGTGCAGGTTCGATCCCGGCGCCGCGGCCCAGTTGCGCGAGCTGTTGCGAGCTGCCGCGGCCTATGCCGCCGGCGGACGCGAAGCGCTGCTGCGGCTGTCGAAGACCGGAAGCGGCGCGGCCAAGCTGATCGGCCAGATGAAATGATCGCCAGCTTGGCTCTTGAGGTGCGGATCGCCATGCTTTTTGCCGCCGGGGCGACTATATTGGGCCCATGCCAACCCTGATTGCCGGTGTCGTCGCCGTTGTCCTGCTTTATTTGCTGCTGCAGATGTTTCGTGCGGCCAATCCGGTCGTGCTTGCGCGGCTGCTCAAGATCGGCGGCGGCATCATCGCGCTGGCGGTCGCGGCCTTCACCGGGCTCAGGGGCGAACTGGCGGTGGCGATCCCGCTCGGCATCTTCGGAGCGGGACTGCTCGGCTGGTCGCCGTTCGGCCCGTCGGGCTTCAGCAATATCGGCGGGATCTTCGGCGGCGGCGCGCAGCGCTCGCCCGGACAGACCTCGCGCGTGCGATCGCAGTTTCTCGACATGAGCCTCGATCACGACAGCGGCGCCCTGTCGGGCCAGATCGTCGATGGGCCCTATGCCGGCCGCTCGCTCGACGAGTTCGACCTAACGCAGCTGACGACGATCATGTCCGGCTTCGACGCCGAAAGCGTCGCGTTACTTGAAAGCTATCTGGACCGCCGGTTTCCCGCCTGGCGTCAGAACGCGCAGGGCGACGCGGCAGGGGGGCAGCGCCGCGCGCCGCCGAGTGGCAAAATGACGGACGAGGAGGCCTATCAGATCCTTGGCCTGCAGCCGGGGGCGGGGCGTGACGACATCAGCCGGGCGCACCGCGCCCTGATGAAGAAACTGCATCCCGACCAGGGGGGCTCGACGTACCTCGCCGCCCGTGTAAACGAGGCCAAGGATACTCTGCTTCGCGCGCATCTCAGCTAACTCCGGCAAACGCTACCAAACGCTACAAACCGAGAGCTGCCGCTGCCCTATTCTCTGGTTGATGCCCCGTGTCGCCCGCCGTTTTCCGGCGTGGTCGATCCTTCATTCCGGAAAACTTAACCGTAAATTCTTGACGAGAAGTTTGCGCAGGTTCGATTTGCCGCGAGCGACCGAACGGCGTCTGCAACTGTGCCCTGGAAACAACAAAGCCGGCGCTTGCGGCGCCGGCTTTGCGAACAAGAGAGAGAAGGTCAGTTACGAACGGTGATGCAGGAGATGTCGGCGCGCTTCAGCGTCTTGCAGACCGCCTCGGCCTGATCGCGCTCGAGGCCGGCGAAGCGGGCGCGGAACAGCTTGCGATTATCCTTGGCAACGACCGGCTCGGTGAAGGAATCGGCCTTGCCGAGCAGGCCACGGGCCTGGTTGCGCGCCTGATCGAGGCGGGCGCGGGCTTCGCTTTCGCTTTCCAGCGCGCCGACCTGGATGATCCAGCCGGTATGGGTAACGGTGGCCGCGGGCTTGATGGCGCCGTTCTGCTGGACGGTCTGTGGCTGGACATAGGCGAGTGCCTGCACGGGGGCAGACGGCACGCTGGAGGCGGGGAGCACGCCGAGTACGCCATGCCCGGTACCGTGATTGGCGGGCTGCGGCGGCAGGTCGGCTCGGGCCACTTCGGGCCTGATCACCTCAGGCTTGATGGCTTCAGATCTCGGCTCAGCCCGCGCCACGACGGCGCTGGAGGTCTCCGCCACTTCCGGGCGGGAGGGCGCAATCGCGCTGGTGATGGGCGGGGCAACAGGCTGGGACGGGCCGGCGGAAGCCAGCTTCATCACGCCGGCCTTGACCTGAACCGTCTTGACCTTGACCGGCTTCATCGGCTCGGCCGAGCCGGGGATCGCCGATATCGCCTGGGTCTGAATCACACCGCTGGTCAGCGGGGCCGGTTCGGGCTTGGCCTGCGCCGCGAACTTGGACTGTTCGGGTTTGGGTTGCGGCGCCGGCAGGGCGGCTGCGGCTGCGGCCATCAGCGAGGGCTTGGCCGGGGCAACGCTGCGGGTCGCCTGCATTGCGGCCGTGCTGGGCTCGGGGGCCGTGGCGGCGTTGTTGGCCTGGAGCGCCTCGGTCGGGCGCGGCGTGCTGGCGACTTCGGCCACCTCGACGCTGGCCTCAGCGGAATTGCGTTCGGTGACGGCGGCGGCGGTGCGGATGGTCGCACCCTTGTCGAGGTTTTCCGCGAGCAGGGTTCGCATGGTGGCGTCGCGCGATCCGCCGCTGCGGCCGCCAAGCACCACGCCGATCAGATGGCGGTTGCCGCGCCGCATCGAGCTGACAAGATTAAAGCCCGACGCGCGGGTGTAGCCGGTCTTGATGCCATCGACGCCTTCGACATTGCCGAGCAGGCGATTGTGGTTGCGGATCGCCTGGCCGCGATAGTTGAAGACGCTGGTCGCAAAGTAGCGATAGTAGCGCGGAAAGCGTTCCTGGATCGCGCGGCCCAGCGTTGCCTGATCGCGCGCGGTCGTGAGCTGTTCGTCGTTCGGCAGGCCGTTGGCGTTGCGATAGACCGTCTTGGTCATGCCGAGCGCGCGCGCCTTGCGCGTCATCAGCTTGGCGAATTCATCTTCATCGCCGGCAATGGCTTCCGCGATCACGACCGAGGCGTCGTTGGCGGAGCGCGTCACCAGTCCCTTGATGGCGTCTTCGACCTTGATGGTCTGGCCGGGCTTCAGGCCGAGTTTGGTCGGCGCCTGTTGGGAAGCATACGAGGACACTTCCAGTTCGGAATCCAGCTTCAGCTTGCCGCGCTCGAGCTGCTCGAACAGCAGGTAGAGCGTCATGATCTTGGTCAGCGAGGCCGGACGACGGAGGGCGTCGGGATTGTTGGAGGAGAGCGTGGCGCCGGAATTGCCGTCGACGATGATGGAAGCGAATTGCGGGCTATAGCTCGCCACGGCGGCGTGGTGCCGGGCATGGTGGCGTTGGCGGTAGCGGCGGGCTTCTGCGCTGTCGCTGGTGTAGATGACTGCAGTGGTGAGAGTGACCAGCCCGAGAACGCAAACTCGCAACATGCGCGAGGAAGCTAAAGTTGTACGAAGCATTTACTTCCCCGTCCCAATTTCTGTCTTGATCACCGGTTCGTGAGGCGAAATTGTGCCCATCGGCCCGGTGACGCTTCCCTGTTCGAAGCGCTTAGCCTGGCTGCAATGGGGGCCCGGCTGGCCGATCAGGTCGCTGTTCTAGCTAAGGTGTTGTTCACAAACAGCTTTCAATCTGTCTGTCGGAAGGCGAACACGTCCGGGAATCAGGTTAGGCGGCGCGAGTTTCCAAAAGGTTAAGTAACCGTTGCGTAACACTCCGGTGTTTGGCGTTAATCGTCGATATTTGTGCGGTGCACAAGATTCCTTGACAGACATTGTGCGTTGCACTATAAGGGAGGGGTGGTCAGGGAGCCGGGACCTCCCGGCGATTAATTACATTCAGTCTGGGAAAGGACTCCAAGATGGTCAAGGTTGAAGACATTCAGAGCTACGGAAAAGAGCATCTCGAAACGGTCGCCGCTTCCGCGAGCAACCTGCAGAGCGGTGTTCAGGCGATTGCGACCGCTTATGGCGACTACGCCAAGAAGTCGTTCGAAGACACCAAGTCGTTCGTTGAAAAGCTGTCCGGCGTGAAGTCGGTGGACAAGGCGATCGAAGCCCAGACCGAATTCGCCCGCTCGTCCTACGAGACCTTTGTCGCCGAGACGCAGAAGATTGCCGGCCTCTATACCGATCTGGCCAAGCAGACCTTCAAGCCCTACGAAGGCCTGGTCGCGAAGTTCGCTCCCGCCACGCACTAAACTCTTTGTTTGACGCGTTTTCTTTTACGCGAACCGGTATCCACTTCGCTCGAAAACGCTTTAAGCGCTGCGCCAAACCTTCCAAAACAAAAAGCCCGGCCGTTACGGCCGGGCTTTTTTCGTTTGCTTTGTTCGCGCCGGTTGCGGCGCCGGTTATTTCGCGACGCGCAGCCTGGAGAGCGACGTGCCGATCGCGCTAAAGGCCATCGCGATCTGGCTCGAGGACGTCACGGTGGAGAACTTGTCCGCGCCGCTGGCGCAATACTGCAGGACGGAGGAGGTCGGATCGCCGTTGGTGTTGACGTGCATCGTGTAGATGATGACGCCGTCGGCCTTGATGTTGTCGCACTGGATCTTCTGACGGGCGTCGATGGCGCCATTGTATTGGTTTTGGCCGTTGCCGTATGACGGCCAGCGATCCTGCGTGTTCAGACCGTCGGACATCACGATCAGCACCCTTTTATAGGTGTAGTTGGCATCTTCGGGCGGTGCGTAGAGCGGCGCGCCCTGGGTCAGAGACTGCCATCCCCAGGCGATGCCGATCGGCTGGTTGGTGCCGCCGTTCGGGGTCAGCGAGTCGACCTTGGATTTGGCGGAGGCGAAGTCGGTCGTTAGAGGCAGCAACTGTTCGGGGCAGGCATCGTATTGCTCGGCGTAAAACTTGGTTGCGGGATCGGAAGTCGGGGTCGTGTTCTTGGTGTCGTAGTCCTGGTCGCGGTCGGTCACGCAGCCGTTCCACTTGGTGTGGTTAGGCGTCCACACCTTGCTGTTCTTCTCGCACTTACTCTTCTTCGTGTACTGGGTATCGCTGCAGGTACCGAACTTGCCCCCATTGTCCTCCTCCCACTCCGACCAGTTGATCCAGGATTGGTCGTAGTTGCTGGCACCGACGTTGACGTCCTTGGCGAAGGGAACGACCGAGATGTAGATGTCGCCCGTGTTCTTAGCGAGGGCGCCGATCTGGTCGATCAGGGCCTTTGCGGCCGGCTTCATCGCGGTCATTTTGCCGTCATTGTCCATCGATCCGGTGACGTCGAGCGCGAGCGCCACCCGCATGCGCACGTTGCCCCAGAGCGAGGTTGAACTGGTGTCGAAGCCGATTTGCGGGAAGCCGGCAACCTTCATGAACTCCGTCGGCACGTTGCCGGTGCCATTGATCTTGATGGTCGAGCCCTTGCCGGTGTTGGCGGTATATTCCGCCGCGACCTTTATCTCCCTGGCATCGGTGTTGGTGTAGAGCGCCTTGAAATAGTCCTGTGCCTTGGTGTTGATGTCCGAGGCCTTGATGGTTCCGTCCGATAGGTCTTTCGCCAGCATCAGGGCGGTGGAATCGAGGGCAGCCTGCATCGACGACCGGGCGCTGTTGGCACGGGTATAGTCGATCGCGGCGCCGACGAAGCTGAGGATCGGGACGGCGGCGATGGCAAACAGAACCGCGATGTTGCCCTGATCGGCCTTGGCAAAACGCCCGGCGGCCTTACGAACCCGACTGAAAATGGCTGTATTGAGCATGGCTCTCACCGAAATAGTGGTTTCTAGCGGTATTTCGGCCTGGGCGGCTAAACAGGTGGTAAACTGGTTCCCGCAAAAACGGGTCAAAGCCCATGTATCGGGGAAACCGGTGGCCAGAACTGCCTCCTATGCTCAAGGACCGCTAAACGGGCAGGGGCCTTCCTTTGTCAAATCCGACAGAAACGATTAACCTTGCCTGGATTGCCGGACCCGGGATTCGGGCCGGTTGCGGGCGCGGCAGGGCAGCGTTGATGCGCTTGCGGTGGTCTGCAACTGGACCCATATTCCAATAGCCGATCCGCCGCTGGATCGGACCGGGAGCGGCGATCTGGAAAGCGTTGCTGGGTACCTTGTGGTGGTCGTCTTGGGGCCTTCGCGAGCGTGCGACGATGCGCTGTCCGGTTTCCCATCAGGATTTTGGTCCGGAATGTCGAACGCCTGAGCCATGTTGCAGTTGAACTCCAAAGCCTATTCGTCCGCGCCGGCCGCGACAGCCGTCTCTGCTCCCCGGATGAGCAATGACGAAAACCGCAATGCAGGGACGAACGGTCCGTCGACCTCGGTCATCACCAAGGTCAAGCCGAAGACCAAGCGTCCGAATCTCTATCGTGTCCTGATCCTGAACGACGATTACACGCCGATGGAGTTCGTGGTTCATGTGCTGGAGAAGTTCTTCCAGAAGGACGCGGAAGCCGCCACCAAGATCATGCTTCATGTCCATCACCACGGTATCGGTGAGTGCGGCGTGTTCACTTACGAAATCGCCGAGACCAAAGTGACGCAGGTGATGGATTTTGCACGCAAGCATCAGCATCCCCTGCAATGCGTGATGGAAAAGAAATAGCCGCTGCACCAGTCTCGACCGGCTAAAAGGCGACCGGCTAAAAGGAACGGGTCTTGCATTGTTCCGCCCTGAAGGAAGCAGGCGGCAACCCAGTAGTTTTTCGGGTTGGTTCTCGTATCGCGGTGGTGCGATAGTTTAGAGAAAAACCACTGTTCACGGAACCTGTCTTTCGCCATGATCGTGCGTAACTATATGACACGGGATGACGAAGGTTGTTGTTGCCTGACCGGGTAATGGCGATCATGATGACCGGGGGCCACAGAGGACGCGAATGCCAACTTTTTCCCAAAGCCTTGAACAATCCCTGCATCGTGCGCTGGCGATTGCAAACGAGCGGCATCATCAATACGCGACGCTCGAACACCTGCTGTTGTCGCTGATCGATGACTCGGATGCTGCCGCGGTCATGCGTGCCTGCAGCGTCGATCTCGACAAGCTGCGCACCAGCCTCGTCAATTATCTTGAGACCGAATTCGAAAATCTGGTGACGGACGGAGCCGACGACGCCAAGCCGACCGCCGGTTTCCAGCGCGTGATCCAGCGCGCGGTGATTCACGTCCAGTCGTCCGGTCGCGAAGAAGTGACCGGCGCCAACGTACTGATCGCGATCTTCGCGGAGCGCGAAAGCCACGCCGCCTATTTCCTGCAGGAGCAGGACATGACGCGGTACGACGCGGTCAATTACATCAGCCATGGCATTGCCAAACGTCCCGGCGTTTCCGAAGCGCGGCCGGTTCGCGGCGTCGACGAGGAGACCGAGACCAAGGGCAACGAGGACGCCAAGAAAAAGGGCGAGGCGCTCGATACCTACTGCGTCAACCTCAACAAGAAGGCGCGCGACGGCAAGATCGATCCCGTCATCGGACGCAATTCCGAAATCAACCGGGCGATCCAGGTGCTGTGCCGCCGCCAGAAGAACAATCCGCTGTTCGTCGGCGAAGCCGGCGTCGGCAAGACCGCGATCGCCGAAGGCCTTGCCAAGCGTATCGTCGACTCGGAAGTGCCGGAAGTGCTGGCCGCGGCGACCGTGTTCTCGCTCGACATGGGTACGCTGCTCGCGGGCACGCGCTATCGCGGCGATTTTGAGGAGCGGCTCAAACAGGTTTTGAAGGAACTGGAGGCGCATCCGAACGCGATCCTGTTCATCGACGAGATCCACACCGTGATCGGCGCCGGCGCCACCTCCGGCGGCGCGATGGATGCATCCAACCTGCTCAAGCCGGCGCTGGCATCGGGCACGATCCGCTGCATGGGCTCGACCACCTACAAGGAATACCGCCAGCATTTCGAAAAGGATCGCGCGCTGGTGCGCCGGTTCCAGAAGATCGACGTCAACGAGCCGACGGTGGAAGACGCCATCGCGATCCTCAAGGGCCTGAAACCCTATTTTGAGGATTACCACCGGCTGAAATACACCAACGAGGCGATCGAGGCCGCGGTGCAATTGTCGTCGCGCTACATCCACGACCGCAAGCTGCCGGACAAGGCGATCGACGTGATCGACGAGTCGGGCGCGGCGCAGATGCTGGTGGCCGAGAACAAGCGCAAGAAGACCATCGGCATCAAGGAGATCGAGACCACGATCGCGACCATGGCGCGGATTCCGCCCAAGAGCGTATCGAAGGACGATGCCGAGGTGCTCAAGCATCTCGAGCAGACCCTGAAGCGCGTGGTGTTCGGTCAGGACAAGGCGATCGACGCGCTGTCGGCGTCGATCAAGCTGGCGCGTGCCGGCCTGCGCGAGCCGGAAAAGCCGATCGGCTCCTATTTGTTCTCCGGTCCGACCGGCGTCGGCAAGACCGAAGTGGCAAAACAGCTCGCGGCGTCGCTCGGCGTCGAGCTGATCCGCTTCGACATGTCCGAATATATGGAGCGGCATACGGTGTCGCGCCTGATCGGCGCGCCTCCGGGCTATGTCGGCTTCGACCAGGGCGGCCTGCTCACCGACGGCGTGGACCAGCATCCGCATTGCGTGGTGCTGCTTGACGAAATCGAGAAGGCGCATCCGGATCTCTACAACGTGCTGCTGCAGATCATGGATCATGGCCGGCTCACCGATCACAACGGCAAGCAGGTCAATTTCCGCAACGTGATCCTGATCATGACCACCAATGCGGGTGCGGCCGACCTCGCGCGCCAGGCCTTCGGCTTCACGCGCAGCAAGCGGGAAGGCGACGACCACGAAGCGATCAACCGGCAGTTCGCGCCGGAATTCCGCAACCGCCTCGATGCCATCGTCTCGTTCGCCCATCTCAATGCCGACGTCATCGGCATGGTGGTTGAGAAGTTCGTGCTCCAGCTCGAGGCGCAGCTGGCCGATCGCGACGTCACCATCGAATTGTCGGAGCCCGCCAAGGCCTGGCTGATCGAACATGGTTACGACGAGCAGATGGGCGCGCGTCCGATGGCGCGCGTCATCCAGGAGCACATCAAGAAGCCGTTGGCCGATGAAGTGCTGTTCGGCCGGCTGAAGGGTGGCGGCCATGTCCGCGTCGTGCTGATCAAGGACGAGGCGGAAGGCAGGGACAAGATCGGCTTCGAGTTCGTCGAAGGGCCGGTGACGCCGAAGCCGGAGAAGCTGCCCGGTGCGCGCAAGCGCGCCGCGCCGCGGAAGCCGAAATCGGGCCCCAATGGCGGAGGCGGCTCCAATGGGCCGGCCTCGCGGGGGCCGCTGGTCAAGGTCTGAGCAGCCAGGATTTTACATTAACGAAGCCGGCGCGTCGAAAGACCGCCGGCTTTTTGCTGGGCGATTGCCGGCTTCAATCGCCGGTCCGTTAACCGGTCGTTAGCAATGGGATGATGCCGGCGTCCGCAGGAGCGCGGTCGGAACCATCAGGTTAAGCCAGTTTAGACCATGCGCCCGTTTAATCGGGCCAGGCAAAACTGGAAAACGCTGTGTCATGTCCGAACAAAAACCGATGCCTCGAGGCCGGACCTTCCTGGCCGGCAAGATCATCTCCAATTATGGCCAGTCCACCATCGACTGCACCGTCCGCCGGATATCTGACACCGGCGCCGTGATCGAGGTGGAGAGCGTGCTCGGCATTCCCCAGCACTTCCATCTGATGATTCCGGGTGAGGGCGATCCGCAGCCGTGCAAGCGGTCGTGGCAGTCGGAGAAACAGATCGGCCTCGTGTTCGAGACGGCGGCAGACGTCAAGGCAGAAGCCGCCCAGGCCGGTCCCGAGGAAGCGAAGGGCGCCGATCAGATCATGCGTGGCCAGATGCTGGCGCTCCGTGCCGCGCTCGACGTGGTCGATGTCGGCGTTTTGTTGCTCGACGCCAACCTGAAATCCCAATTCATCAACCGCGCCTTCCGCCGCATGTGGGCTTTGCCGGATGCGGTCGCCGACCGCAATCCGGCTTTCGTGGCGCTGATGTATCACGGCCGCGACACCAGGGCTTACGAGATTGCGCCTGCAGAGATCGACGCTTACGTCGCCAACCGCGTTCGCCTGGTCAGGGAAGGCGACACAACGCCGCTCGATCTGCGCCGCACCAATGGTGACGTCGTCCGGATGCAATGCGCCAACCTGCCGAATGGCGGGCGGATGATCAGCTACACCTACGTGACCGACATTGTCCGTCACATGGACGAACTGGAAGTCTTGCGCGGCGCCCTCGACAATTTATCGGAAGGCGTCGTGCTGCTCGACAGCGATCTCAATGCGCAGTTCGTCAACCGCAAGATGCAACAATACTGGAGCGTCACCGATGAACAGGCTGCGCGCCGTCCCTCCTATGCATCGCTGCTCGCGAATTCGTCGCTGGCACCCGATCGCGGTTTGACGCCGGAAGAACTGGACGCTTTCCGCGCCGGCCGGGTCGCCGCTGTCCGGGCGGGCAACGAGCCGTTGCGGGATTTGCAAAGCACCGACGGCCGGCACATTCGGGCGCGTTGCTCGGTCCTGAAGAACGGCGGCCGGATGATCACCTATTGCGATGTCACCGATCTGGTTGACAACGCCCGGCAGATGGAAGAGCTGGCGACGATCGATTCCATGACAGGGCTGTACAACCGCCGCCATTTCATGGCGCTCGCTGCGGCGGAATGGAGCCGGTTTCAGCGCTACTACCGGCCGATCTCCGTGTTGATGATCGACGTCGATCACTTCAAATCGGTAAACGACCGCTACGGCCACGCGATCGGTGATGACGCGCTGATCGCGGTCGCCAATGCCTGCCTGGAGGGCAAACGCTCGTCCGATATCGTCGGCCGGCTCGGGGGCGAGGAATTCGCGATGCTGTTGCCGGAGACCGATCTCTATCAGGCGCGGATCGTGGCGGACCGGATTTGCAAGGCCGTCGCCGCCAGCACGTTGCGGGCCGACGAGGTCCATTTCAGGGTCACGGCCAGTATCGGCTTTGCGGCCGCGACCGTGAGTATGCCGGGATTTGAGGCCTTACTGAAAGCAGCCGATCAGGCGCTGTACCAGGCCAAAGATCAGGGGCGCAATCGCGTCGTTGGATGGTCGCCGCCGCCGGCGGCAAAGCTCGCCGCGGAGTGAGGCAGGACAGGCGCGCAAGGCGACGTCCAACGGTCAGCGTTCTCCGAGCAGCTCGTTGATCCGGCGCTGAAGCTGCCGCTTCTTGATTTCGCTCTTGCGCAGCCGCTCCTCCAGATCGGAGACGGGCGCGGCCGGAGTTTCGCCACTGAAGGCAAGGCCGACGAAATTATCGCGCCACCACACCACCTTGGCGAGGAAGGAGCGACCTTTACGTGCGATGCGAAGCGAGATCTGTTCCCTCGGCGAGATCTGTTCCCTCAGAAGGTCGGCGGTATTGCTGAATTCGACGCTGGCGCCCTTGTCGGAGATGTTGCGAACGATGCATTCACGGCTCGCGCCGTTCTCGCCGATTTCCGCGACGCCGCCGTAAATCACCTTGTCGCGCGCGTTCTCGCGTCGGTCCTGCATCGATATCTCCCAGTCAAAGGAAGACTTTTACGCCGCTTTATCGGCCGCGAAAGGCTTTGGCCGGCAAAAAGCGGCGTTAACGTAAACCAACATCGGCCGCGAAGGCGGCGATTCAGGGCTTTACGTGGCCCAAACATGGTTACGCCGCGCTCTGGAACCGACAGCGCCGGGCCGCTATTAAGTACCTTCGATGGAAATCAGACGGCAATGCGAACAGGTCAGGGTCTCCGCGCCGGGTTGAGCTTGCTGGCGATGCTGGCGTCGCTTGCGCAGGCTATCGCCCAGGACGCGACATCCGCGCCGACCGACCCCGCGCGGCCGGGCGTCGAGGAACCTGCGAAACAGCCGGACGCGGCAGCTCCAGAGAAGCCCAAGGAAACCGCGCGCGAGAGCGATACGCGCGAGGCGCTGTGCCTGATGGTGGAATCGGCGGCGAGGGCGGCAAACCTGCCGCTGGAATTCTTCGCGCGCGTGATCTGGCAGGAGAGCCGCTTTCAATCCGATGCGGTGGGGCCGATGACCAGGAGCGGCCAGCGCGCGCAGGGCATTGCGCAGTTCATGCCGGGAACCGCGAACGAGCGGCGGCTGCTCGATCCCTTCGATCCCGTGCAGGCATTGCCGAAATCCGCCGAGTTCCTCAGCGAGTTGCGCGATCAGTTCGGCAATCTCGGCCTCGCGGCCGCGGCCTACAATGCCGGCCCGAGGCGGGTGCAGGAATGGCTCGCCGGCACCGGATACATGCCGCAGGAAACCCGCAACTATGTCGTCGCCATCACCGGCTCAACGGTCGAGGAGTGGGCGACCGCAGGACGGAACGGCAAGATGCCGGAAGCCGCACCAGCCTCCAGTTGCCGCGAACTGATGGCCTTGCTCAAGCGCGCGCCCAATCCCTTCGTGACGGGCCTCGAACAGCGCATCACGCTCTCTGCCGCGAAATTGTGGGGTGTGCAGCTCGCCGCTGGCTTCAACCGCGACAAGGCGCTGGCCATGTATGCGCGCGCGATGAAGCGACTCAATGCTGTGATCGGCGACCAGGACCCGAGCCTGCTCAGCGCGCGGCTGCGCACCCGCGGCAGCAGCCTGTTCTACCAGGTGCGGATTGGCGCGGATACGCGGCCTGCGGCCGATGATCTCTGCAACCGCATCCGCCGAGCCGGCGGGGCGTGCTTCGTGCTGCGAAACAGGGGCGTGCCGGGGTGACCGACCGCCTTGGCGCGCAGTAAGGTACATTCATGCGCAAAGACGGCTTCGACGTGTTCTCAATAGCCCATCGCGAGACCGCGCGCTCAGCGCTCGCTGCCGCCTTTGGCTCGGCTCCGGTCGGCGTGATCACGGCGATGACAGGTGGGGCGACGACGGCATCGGTCTATCGTGTCGAAGTAGGCCAACGGCGCTATTTGCTGCGGATCGAGGGCGAGCCAAGCCCGCTGCGCAATCCGCACCAATATGTCTCGATGCGCATCGCGACGGAGGCGGGGATTGCCCCTGCCATCCGCTATCTCGACGAAGCGGCCCGTATCGTGGTGATCGACTTCGTCGAGCACCAACCGCTGAAAACCTATCCGGGCGGGCCGCCCGCACTGGCGCAGGCGCTGGGAGAGCTGTTCTCGCGAGTGCAGGCCACCGCGGTCTTCCCTTATTACGTCAACTATGGCGACATCGTCGCGCGCCTGTTTGCGCATGTGCGGCGGACCGGCCTGTTTGCCGCCGGCGTGCTTGATGCGCATGTGGAGCGTCTCGAGCTGCTCCGGGAAGCCTACGACGCAGGTGCGTCCAGGCTGGTCTCCAGCCACAACGATCCCACCCCGAACAACATCCTGTTCGACGGCGAACGGCTCTGGCTGATCGACTGGGAATCAGCCTGTCGCAACGATCCCCTGGTCGATGCGGCGATCGTGCTCAATCAGTTCGCGCGTTCCCAGGAGTTGGAAGATGTGCTGCTCACGGCCTGGTTCGGCCGCGCGCCTGACGAGGCGCTTCTTTCCCGGCTGGCGTCGGTCCGCGCGCTCACCTGCCTTTTTTATGCGGGCGTCATGTTTAGCGCGTCGGCCGCGGCGTCATGGGCGAAGGACGACACCGAACTTTCCGCCCCAACTCCCGAGCAGTTCCGCCTTGCGATCGACGAAGGACGGCTCATACGCGGTGCGGTCGGGACCCGGCACATCCTCGGCAAGATGTACCTGGCGTCATTCCTGTCCGGCGTTGCTGCGCCGAAACTCGAAGGCGCCGTCTAGCCTTGCCGAAATTCACCGGGCGAATGGCGACTATATGATCGATCGATTGGACGAATAGACCCCGTCTCGGGCATGTCAGTTGCACCCCGCAACGGAGAATTCAAATGGGAACCATCGAGAACAAGGACACCATCCGGCGCATTTATCAGGCGCTGGAGACCGGCGATCGCAGCGTGTTCGGCGCGTCCGTGCACCCCGACTATGTCTGGCGCTTTCCGGGCCACAGCAGCTGGTCGAAACGCTTTTCTGGTCAGGAAGAGGTTCGCACCAAGCTGCTGAAACCGCTGTTTGCGCTGTTCGCGACCGAGTATCGGGCACGCGCCATCAATCTGGTCGCAGAAGGCGATTACGTGGTGGCCGAAGTGCGCGGCGACGTGCAGACCAAGCGCGGCCAGCGCTACAACAATGAGTATTGCTTCGTATTCAAGTTTCGCGGCGACAAGATCGCCGAGGTGGTCGAATATTGCGATACCGATCTGGAGGAGCGCGTGCTCGGCAATTACGATGACGCCGTCAGGCAGATGGCGGCGTCGTAGGGCCACGGACCGGTGGCTGCATGCCAGCCCTGAGGCGGGCCTCGCTTGACGCCGCCTTGTTTCACCGCCGTTATGCCCGACAGGATTCACCCCCGGCTGGCTATACGTGGCGCTCCCTCCGCTCGACTCTGTGACATGGCAAAGCCCGTTGCGCGCCTTCGCATTGGGTATGCGCTCGGTTGCGACGACGGTTTTGACGCTGGTGCTGTTTGCGACCTATCTCGGCATCGGCGCGCTGGCCCATGACAGCCATTTCAGCCTGGGCTGGGTGCTCGGCAGCACGGTTCTGGTCTGGGCGGGGCCGGCGCAGATCATCCTGATTACGACGCTGGGCTCCGGGGCGACCGTGGTGCAGGCGGCGGTTGCGGTCGCCGTCAGTGCGATCAGGTTGTTTCCGATGGTGGTGTCGGTGCTGCCCTTGATGCGCATGCCCGGGACCAAGCGCCGTCATCTGGTGCTCGCGGCGCATTTCATCGCGGTTACGCTGTGGGTCGAGTGCTATCGGCTGTTGCCGCTGGTACCGCGCGCGCGGCGCATCGCATTCACGCACGGGCTCGGCTGTGGCCTGCTTTCAGTCTGTCTGGTCGCGACCGCGCTTGGCTACGGCCTGGCCGCCAATCTGCCGGCGCTGTTCGCCGCCGCGATCCTGATGCTTACGCCGCTGGCGTTCCTGCTCTCGACCGCGCGCAACTGCCGCCAGCTATCGGACGTGCTGGCGCTGGTGCTTGGGCTCGCGCTGTATCCGCTTGTCGCGACGCTGCAGACCGGCGTCGACATCCTGATCTCTGGCATATCGGCCGGCACGATCGCTTACGGCACGCACTGGTGGCGGGCGCGCGCATGAACGATTGGCTCGCAAACTCGCTCAGTAGTTTTTTTGGTGACCCCCACGCGCTGCTGGTGCTTGTCATCGCGGGTTTCCTGCCCAACGAGGTCTGGCGCATGCTCGGGCTGTGGCTCGGCGGCGGCGTCGACGAGGGCTCGGAAGCGCTGATCTGGGTGAGGGCGGTGGCGACCGCGATCCTCGCTGGCGTCATCGCGCAGATCCTGGTGCAGCCGCCGGGCGCGCTCGCGAGCGTGCCGGACTGGCTGCGTTATGGCGCGGTCGCCGCGGGCTTTGCGGTGTTCATGCTGACGCGGCGCTCGATTTTCGCCGGCGTCGTTTCGGGCGAGGTCGCAATGGTGGCGGGAAAATGGTGGCTCGGTTGATTGCAGCCGCTGCATAATCCGGTAGTGTCCCTTCAACTCAGAAACGGCAAGGGGAACGGCATGAATTGGCGCGCAGTGGCGGCTATGGCCTTTGGTTTGGTTGCAGCCGCGCCGCAAGGGCAGGCAGCCGAATATCCGACCCGTGCGATCAAGCTGATCGTGCCGTATGCGGCGGGCGGTCCGACCGACGTGCTCGGGCGCATGGTCGGCGAATATCTCAGCCGCGACCTGAAGCAGCCGGTGGTGATCGAGAACAAGGCCGGCGCGCAGGGCGCGATCGGCGCCGAGGCCGCGGCGCGGGCCGAACCCGACGGCTACACGCTGTTCTTTACGGCGGCATCGATCTTCGTGCTCAATCCGATGCTGTACAAAAAGCTGCCCTATGATCCGCAGCGGGATTTCCGGATGCTGGCGCTGATCACCGATCTGCCTGTTGTCATGGAGGTCCATCCTTCCGTGCCGGCCAAGACGGTGGCGGAGTTCGTGGCTTACGCCAAACAAAACCCCGGCAAGCTCAATTTCGGATCGGCCGGCACCGGCGGCACCATTCATCTCGCCGGCGAGATGTTCAAGCAGATGGCCGGCGTCGACATGGTTCATGTCGCCTACAAGGGCGCGGGCCCTGCGCTGACCGATCTGATATCGGGCAATATCCAGTTGATGTTCGACACGCTCGGCACCGCGCTGCCGCCGGTGAAGGGCGGGTTGCTGCGGGCGCTTGCGGTGAGTTCCGCGCAACGCATTCCGGATCTGCCCGACGTGCCGACCATGGCCGAGAGCGGCTATCCCGACTACGGCGTCAGCGTATGGTACGGCGTTTCCGCGTCGTCAAAACTGCCTGACGATATCGCGCGAAAAATCACCGCCAGCCTCGACAAGGCGCTGGCCGACGATGCGTTCCGCGCTTCGCTGGAGAAGGTCGGCTTTCCGCCGCTGCGTCCGCGCAGCCAGGCCGAGATTGACCAGTTCATCTCAACCGATCGCGCGCGCTGGGCGGGTGTGATCAAGGCCCTCAACATCTCACTGGATTAGCGTTTTCGAGCGAAGTGGGCACCGGTTCGCGTTAAGAAAACGCGTCAAACGTAAGAGCATTAAATATGGTTCGGGAAAGTGAAATCCGCGAAGGCGAACTCGCCGTCGATATGCCACCGGCGCGCGACGCCGGCCTGGTCTTCATCGGGCGCATCCGCACGCCCTGGAAATCGCGGCTGGAAACCCCGCGGCAGGGCCGTCACGACGGCCCGGTCTGCCGGCTGGAGATTTTCGAGCCCTGGGTGCCCGCGATCAAGGGCGTCGACTTCTATTCCAATCTCGAAGTGATTTACTGGCTGCACCAGTCGCGCCGCGACCTCGTGCTGCAAAGCCCGAAGAACAACGGCAATACGCGCGGCGCATTCTCGCTGCGCACGCCAGTGCGGCCCAATCCGATCGGCACCTCGATCGTCAAGCTGGTCCGCGTCGAAGGCAACGTTGTGCTGGTGCGCGGCCTCGATTGCCTCGACGAGACGCCGCTGATCGACCTCAAGCCAGATCGCTGCGAGTTCACGCCGCTGGCGCCGCCGCAGCCGGGCGATTTCGAGACGGAGTAAGGGCATCGAGCGTAGCCCGGATGAGCGAAGCGAAATCCGGGGCTGGTGTTGCGTTAGACCCCGGATTTCGCTGCGCTCATCCGGGCTACGACTGGTTTCCGTCATTGCCTGCAACAAACGCAAAGCGTTTGTGCAAGGGAGCGTAGCGACGAAGCAATCCACCTATCCGTTATGCCGCGCTATGGATTGCTTCGCGTCGCTCGCAATGACGGCGGAACGTGGCGCGCGCTACCCCAACGCCGCGATCAGCTTGGTCGCATTATCCTCCAGCACCTTGACGTCTTCCTTGCGGCTCGCCGGCGGCAGCATCGCGACGCCCTCGTGGCGCGGCAGCACGTGCATGTGGAGGTGGAAGACGACCTGTCCGCCCGCGGGTTCGTTGAATTGCTGGATGGTGATGCCGTCGGCCTTGAACGCTTTCATCGCGGCGGCGGCGATCTTGTGGGCGCCGCGGGCGACATGGGCGTAGTCGTCGGGCGAGATGTCGAGGATGTTGCGGGCAGGGGCCTTCGGGACCACCAGCGTATGGCCGGGCGCGCGAGGCATGATGTCGAGGAAGGCGAACACATGCTCGTCCTCGTAGACCTTGTGGCAGGGAAATTCGCCGCGCAGGATCTTTGCGAAGATGTTGTTGGTGTCATAGGTGGCGGACATGGCGGCTCCCTCGGTTTGGTCCAATTCTCTGGTCGGCGCTGTAAAGGTCAAGCCTCGTCGGCGGCCTTGCGGAACGGCCCGGCCTCGGTGAGTTCCCGCCCGACCTCGGCGACGTAAGCGCGTTCGCGCTTCAAATAGTCCGCGATCGCCCGGCGCAAATCGGGATCGGCGATGTAATGCGCCGAATAAGTCGTCTGCGGCAGATATCCGCGCGCCAGCTTGTGCTCGCCCTGTGCGCCGGCTTCCACCGTTTTCAGGCCGCGCTCGATCGCAAACTCGATGGCCTGATAATAGCAGACCTCGAAATGCAGGAACGGATGATGTTCGACCGCGCCCCAATTGCGGCCGAACAGGGTGTCCCCGCCGATGAAATTGATGGCGCCGGCGATCCAGCGGCCGCCCCGCCGCGCCATCACCAGCATCACGTCCCGGCTCATGCTCTCGCCGATCAGCGAGAAGAATTTTCGTGTGAGATAAGGCCGGCCCCATTTGCGCGAGCCGGTCTCCATGTAGAACGCAAAGAAGGCGTCCCAGGCCTCCTCGGTGATGTCACTGCCGGTCAGGCGGTGGATGGTGATGCCGGCGGACACGGCCTCGCGCCGCTCGCGCTTGATCGCCTTGCGGTGGCGGGAGTTCAGCGATCCCAGGAAATCGTCAAAGGTCTTGTAGCCGTCATTGTGCCAGTGGAACTGCTGGTCGGTGCGCTGCAGGAATCCCTGGGCGCCGAGAAACTTCGCTTCCGCCTCGCGGGCAAAGGTCACGTGCACGGAAGAGGCGTTGGTGGCGTTGCACAGCGCCATCAGCCCGCTTGCCAGCGCCGTCCCGATCCGCTCGTGGTCGACGTCGCCGCGGATCAGCAGGCGCGGGCCGGTGGCGGGCGTAAACGGCACCGAGGCCTGCAGTTTTGGATAATAGCGGCCGCCGGCACGCTCATAGGCATCCGCCCAGCCGCGGTCGAAGACGTATTCGCCTTGCGAGTGCGATTTCAGATAGCAGGGTACGATGCCGGCGATGCCGCCATCGAGCCGGGCGAGGAGATGCCGCGGACCCCACCCCGTGCGGGCGCAGGCCGAGCCGGAGGCTTCGGCGGCGGCAAAAAAAGCGTGAGAAACGAAAGGGTTATAGGCAGGTTTTGAGTCGGCGCACGAATCACCTGACGCGCCGGGTGAAGCCAGCGTGTCGAGGTTTTCGAGGCTGTTCGGATCGCCCTTCGGATTGGCGCAGGCGTCCCATTCCGCAGCCGGGATATCGCTGGCGGAGGGGACGGCTTCGAGGGTGATTTCGGATGACGCCATCGAGAATTCGGACCGGTCCCACACTGCGATCAGCCATCGCGATGGTGACCAACATCCGGAAAGATCGTGCATTGCACGCGCGACTTCAAGGCCGTGCAGTGCGGATCAGGTTCCCGGCGGGAAACCTCGAGCCCAAGACGTCAGGGCACAAATCCCTCAAAGATCATCTGGTCGGCGTAGCTGATGGCGCGGGCGCGCTGGTCTGGCGTGCGCACGGTCCAGGTCAGCAGCGGCAGGCCGAAAATGTTGCGGGCGATCCAGGGCGCGGCCGCCGGCAGTTCGTTGACCCAATAGGCGACGAAATGCGGCCGGGTGCGGAAGGCGTGGCGCAGGTGGGTCATGCCCCGGCGCTGTGCCGCCGACGCTTCCGGCCATTCGTCCTCAGTGTATTCGCGCTCGGCCACGATGCCGCGGGGAAGCAAGGGGATCAGCTCGCGCAGCGCCAGCACCTGGTCGGGGTCGAACGACATACCGACTGCGGGTCCGGAATAGGTAGCGAGCACCTCGGCCATCCGCGTCACCAGCCTGCGGTCGCCATCGAAATGGCTTTTGACCTCGATCACCAGGGGCACGCGGCCGGCGACGAGGCTGCAGAGATCGCCGAGCGACATCATCCGCTCCGGCGTATTCTTGAATTTGACCGCCTTCAGTTCGGCGGCGGTCTTGCCGAGCAATGCGCCCGAGCCCTCGGTGAGGCGGCCGAGCGCATTGTCATGATGCACCATCGCCTCGCCATCGGCGGAAAGCTGGATATCGACCTCGATCGAGAAATTTCCCGCGATCGCCGCCTGCACCGCGCCCGGCATGTTCTCGAGGATGCCGCGCGCAGCGTCATGCAGGCCGCGATGGGCGACCGGCCGTGCCGTCAACCAGTCAGGCGCTCGCATCGCGCGTTGCTTTCAGGAGACCTCGAACACGCCGTCGACTTCGACCGCCGCATCGGAGGGAAGGGAAGAGACGCCGACGGTGGTGCGGGCATGGCGACCCTTGTCGCCGAAGGCAGTGACCATCAGGTCGGACGCGCCGTTGAGCACCTTCGGCCCGTCGAAATAATCCGGCGCCGAATTGACGAAGCCGCCGAGCCGGACCACGCGCACCACCTTGTCGAGATCACCGAGCGCGGCCTTGATCTGCGCCAGCAGATTGACCGCGCAACCCTGTGCGGCGGCATAGCCCTGTTCGGTGGTGACGCCGGCGCCGAGCTTGCCCTTGGCGATCAGCTTGCCTTCGGCATTGGCGCACACCTGGCCGGAGACGAACAGCAGGTTTCCGGTGCGGACGAAGCCGACATAGTTTGCCATGGCGGCGCGGGGCTCGGGCAAGGTGATACCTTGTGCCGTCAGCTTCTGTTCGACCGTACCCGCCATGTTTCGTCCCCGTTTTAATTGACCACATCTGACCTTTTCAGGTCCGCATTGTTTCGCGCATCACGTTCGAGGTTGCAAGCGAGGGCGGATTGGAGACGGATACCCGCAAGCGGCGGCAATTCCGAGAAACAGGCCGGAAAACGTGGCATTCCGGCGTCAAATTCCTACGATTTCGTGACACCGCCCTAGTTGCGACGCAATAGGGCCGACAGTAATGTATCGAATCTTCCGCTTCACAAGGAGAACACATGGCTCGACCGTTCCGGATTCCGCCTCGTGCTTGGGTGCTGACAATCGCAGCCGTTGCAACAGGATCGGTTTTCCAGGCCGGGCCAGCGCTGTCAGCCGCAAGCGGGCCATTCCTTGCCCATCAGGCGCTCTACGAACTCAACCTGGTCAAGTCGCGCGGCTCCAACGCCATCAGCGGCGCGCGCGGGCGCATCCTTTACAATTTCTCCGGCAGCGCCTGCGAGGGCTACACGTCCGAATTCAGGCAGGTGTCGGAGCTCGACAGCGGCGAGGGCAAGCTGACGCTCAGCGATTTGCGCTCGAAGTCCTGGGAAGACGCGGCAGGCAAGAGCTACCGCTTCAAGATCGACACGCGGATGAACGATACGGATTCCGCCCCGGTCGACGGCGTTGCCGAGCGGACCGGCGATCACATCACGGTCAAGCTGAAACAGCCGGTGGCGAAGACCTTCAACCTCGAAGGCAAGATCGTGTTCCCGACCGAGCAGATCCAGCTCATCATTGCGGCTGCCCGCGAAGGCAAGTCGGTGCTGGAACTGATGGTCTATGACGGCTCTGATAATGGCGAGAAGGTCTACAACACGCTGTCGGTGATCGGGCAGCCGATTCCCGGCACCAAGACCATCGCTTCCCCCGATCCTTCCACCGCGAACGACCAGATGAAGTCGCTGACGCGCTGGCCGGTCACGGTGAGCTATTACGACCGCGACGCCAAAGCCAAGGACGGCGAGCAGACGCCTGTCTATGCGATGTCGTTCGAGCTGTTCGAGAACGGCGTCTCGCGCGCGCTGATGCTGGATTACAATGATTTTGTGATTTCAGGCGCGATGGGGAAGTTTGACGTCAGGGATTCCAAGCCTTGTAAATAAGGGGCGGGGGCTTGCGTCGTCATTGCGAGGAGCACTTGCGACGAAGCAATCCATCCATCCGTTATGCCGCGCTATGGATTGCTTCGCTTCGCTCGCAATGACGGGGAAATAGCTACTCCTCCTCTTCTTCCTCGTCCCCCACCGGCCCCTTGTACGCAATGCCCCTGATCACAGCGGCATTGCCGAACTTCTTCCTCAGATCATCCATCGCGCGCTCGGCGTGGGCCGAGCGGCGATCCAGCATGTCGGTGTCGTCGGCCTGCGAGCCTGCGCGCAGCGCGCTGACGCCGGTGCCCATCAGGCGAAAGGCGGTGCCGTCGATCTCCTTCGCCAGCAATTCACGGGACACCGCAAAGATCTTTGCCGCCAGTTGCGTCGGCGCCTGGATCGACTGCGAGCGGGTGCGCTGCCTGAAATCGGCGGTCTTCAATTTCAGCGTGATGGTCAATCCGGAAAGGTTGCTGCTTTTGAGGCGCGATGACACCTTCTCCGACAGCCGCCACAGCGTTCGCTCCAGGGTTACGAAATCGCGGATGTCATTGTCGAAGGTGGTCTCGTTCGAAATGGTCTTGGCGCCGCGATCGGGCACCACCAGGCGGTCGTCGATGCCGCGCGCCAGCCGCCACAGCCTTCGGCCTTCGGTGGCGAACTGCTTCATCAGATCGACCTCGTCGGCGCGCTGCAGGTCCGCGATGGTACGAAAACCGCGCTGCAGCAGCTTTTCCTGGGTCGCGGGGCCGACGCCATAGATGAAGCCGACCGGCCTGTCCGCCAGCATCTCGCGGGCTTCGGCCTGGTCGAGGGTGGCAAAGCCGCGCGGCTTGTCGAGATCGGAGGCGATCTTGGCGAGGAACTTGTTGCAGGACAGGCCGACCGACACGGTGATGCCGATGTCCCGCTCGACGTCACGGGCAAAGCGCGCCAGCACCTTGGCCGGGATCATGCCGTGGACGCGCTGGGTGCCGGAAAGGTCGAGAAATGCCTCGTCGATCGACAGCGGCTCGACCAGCGGCGTCAGCGTCTGCATGGCGTGGCGCACCTCGCGGCCGACCCGGACATATTTGGCCATGTCCGGCCGAATCACGATCGCCGCGGGACAGAGCGCCAGCGCCTTGAACATCGGCATCGCCGAGCGCACGCCAAACGTCCGCGAGATGTAGCAGGCGGCCGACACCACGCCGCGCTTGCCGCCGCCGATGATGACCGGCTTGTCGGCAAGTTCCGGGTTGTCGCGCTTTTCCACCGTCGCGTAGAATGCGTCACAATCGATATGCGCCATTGCCAGCGCGGGTAACGAAGGGTGGCGAACCAGGCGAGGGGAGCCGCATTCACCGCACCGCCTGGCCTTGATGTCGAGGTCGCCGAGGCAATCCCGGCAAAAACAGCGCGGACCGTCGCCTGCCTGCGCCAGTGCGCTCACGGCACGTCGCGCTCCCAATGCGGGTCGCCCAGCACCTGACGGGCGGCGGCGATGTTGGTCGGATGGAGCTCGGAGGCGGCCGCAAACGCCTTCACGGTTGCGTCATCGCGCATCACGAAATCCAGCACGCTGGCCAGAAATTGCGGGTCGGCGGCGGCCGTCCGGAGCGTCTCCGGGCCTAAACCGCTCTCGGCCAGAAACAGGCCCAGGCGCTCCGGATCGGACGCAATGAAGGAAAGCGCCTGAACCGCAACGATTTCAGCTACTTCCCGGGGGTTGTGAACAGGCTTTTTCAACAGACGGGTTTGCCTTTCCGTTAACTTATGGTCTCTAGTTTGATGGCCATCATGCCCGAGTCTGCGGAATGTGTTCAAGCAAGTGGAAACCGCTTCGCGAAAAGATGGCACTTGGTAGTAGAAAAACAGGACTCGGATTTAACGGGTTAGAGCGAATCTGGCGCTAGTTTGATTTCACTTTTCGACAAGCCCGGAAATACGGTGCGGTAGCACCCAAAGGCCGGGCCTGTATCCTGGGATAAGGGAGGGACGGGATGGCCAAAACCGTCCTGATCGTGGAGGACAACGAGCTCAACATGAAGCTCTTTCGCGACCTGTTGGAAGCGCATGGCTATCAGACCTCCGGCACCAGCAATGGCTTCGAGGCACTGGATCTCGTTCGCAAGCTGCGCCCCGATCTGATCCTGATGGATATTCAGTTGCCGCAGGTATCCGGCCTCGAGGTGACGCGCTGGATCAAGGACGATCCGGAACTGCGCGCGATACCGGTGGTCGCGGTGACGGCATTCGCCATGAAGGGCGACGAGGAACGCATCCGCGAAGGCGGCTGCGAGGCGTATTTGTCCAAACCAATTTCGGTCGGCAAGTTTATTGAGACAGTACGGCGTTTTATTGGGTAGTGGGAGTGAGTTTCGATGTCTGCGCGTATCCTGGTCGTCGATGATGTTCCCGCCAACGTCAAGCTGTTGGAAGCCCGTCTGTCGGCCGAGTATTTCGATGTACTGACCGCCACCAACGGCGCCGAGGCGCTGGATGTCTGTTCGCGCGCAGAATGCGACATCATCCTGCTCGACGTCATGATGCCCGATATGGACGGCTTTGAGGTCTGCCGCCGGCTGAAGTCCAACCCGGCCACGCATTTCATTCCGGTCGTGATCGTCACCGCGCTCGACAGCCCGTCCGATCGCGTGCGCGGCCTGGAGGCCGGCGCCGACGATTTCCTGACCAAGCCGGTGTCCGACGTGGTGCTGATCGCGCGCGTGCGCTCGCTGACGCGGCTGAAGATGATGACCGATGAGCTGCGCATGCGCGCCATCACCTCGCTGGAAATCGGCATGGAAGCGCCTGAACGTACGGCGGTGGCCGACAAGGGCGTCGGCGGGCGCATCCTGTTGGTCGACGACCGCCCGTCATCCTACGAGCGGCTGGCGCCGCTGCTTTCCACCGAGCATACCGTCGATGTCGAAGCCAATCCGGCCGAAGCGCTGTTTCATGCCGCCGAAGGCAATTACGATCTGCTGATCGTCTCCCTCAGCCTCGAAAACTACGACGGCTTGCGGCTGTGCAGCCAGGCGCGCTCGCTGGAGCGGACCCGTCAGGTGCCGATACTGGCGATCTCCGATGCCGACAACAATGCGCGGCTGCTCCGCGGGCTCGAGATCGGGGTCAACGACTATCTGCTGCGCCCGGTCGACAAGAACGAATTGCTGGCGCGCGCGCGCACCCAGATCCGCAAGCGCCGCTATACCGACCATCTGCGCGACAACGTGCAGAACTCGATCGAAATGGCGATCACCGACGCGCTGACCGGTCTGCATAACCGACGCTACATGGAAAGCCATCTGGCGACGCTGGCCGAACAGGCCTCGAGCCGCGGCAAGCCGCTGGCGCTGATGATCCTCGACATAGATTTCTTCAAGGCGATCAACGACAATTACGGCCACGACGCCGGCGACGATGTGCTGCGCGAATTCGCGGTGCGCATCCGCAAGTCGATCCGCGGCATCGATCTCGCCTGCCGCTACGGCGGCGAGGAGTTTGTCATCGTGATGCCGGAAACCGACCTGCATGTGGCAGGCATGGTGGCCGAGCGGCTGCGCCGTTCGATCGTGAGCGAGACATTCGCCATCGCCAAGGGCACCAAGCGCATCGAGGTCACCGTCTCGATCGGCCTGTCGACGCTGGAGCGCAAGGGCGAGGCGGTCGCCGACGTGCTCAAACGCGCCGACACGGCGCTGTATCGCGCCAAGCACGACGGGCGCAATCGCGTGGTTTCCGCCGCGGCCTAGCTAGTCGTCATTGCCTGCGGGCGTTTTGCCGCAGTGCAACCGCTGTTGTGCACACGCTTTGATTGTGCTGTGATGTGCGCTAGTGGGAGTCAATTGCAGTGACTCATATTCGGGCTGCTCGTATATCCAATTCATACTTTGCCTGGGCAATTGCGGCTGTCTTGATCCTTCCTCTCGGGATCGAACCGTCCCATGGCCAGATCACCTGCGCACAAGATCCAACAGTGGGCGAGTGCGAGTTGGTGCTGCCGCCAGTATGTTCGCGAGATCCCGCCGCATCAACCGCGCCGACAGCCCTCTGTACGGTAACAGATCAGCCGGTTCCGGGTCTTCCAAACGCCAAACGCGTGCAGGTAAACCTCAAGGCGGTGACCAGCGAGATCAAGGTCGGCGGTTACACGGTTGAGACTGAGAACTACAATGGCTTCTATTTATCGCCAGTGATCGAAGTAGACGTTGGCGATACCGCGGCAGCGGTGCTCGAGAATTCGCTCAAACCCCGGGTGCCATCAGACTCGGATGGTGCGAACGGGGGACACCACGCGACCGACAACGCCACCAACCTGCATTTTTTTCATGGCGGTGTTGTAACTCCCCGGAATGCCCGCCGCACAAATGATCCCAACGACGATGCCGCAAGGAAGGGCGACGGCGACAACGTCTATACATATTGGAAGCCAGGTGAGGCGCCGTTCGCTTATCACGTGCCAATACCACACAGTCTCGACGCGCGCGTCATCGACGGGGTCGGCAAGATCCCGCATCCGAGCGGACTCAATTGGTACCATTCTCATATGCACGGACGCTCGTCGGATCAAGTGATGGGCGGGCTGTCGGGATTGCTTTCCGTCGGCGACGCAAAGGCAAACGTGGTGGCGTGCAAGAAGGATCCAGCCGATCAGACCAAATGCCTTAATGACGCGCAGGCAACCGCTGACCTCAAGGCGCGGACCGACGTCCGTTATGCGTTGCTGCGCGACATCTCGCTGCAAAAGATCGACGCGCTGCCGGATGCCGGCACGGCTACGCCCAAGACCGCAACCTGGGCGCCCGAGCTCAAGGGCTGGGTCAAGGATGATGGCGAGTGCGGGGTGTGGCGCTTGGTCGGTGGGCAACTCCAGAAGGACGAAGCCAAGCAGCTCCGGAAGGGGTATTGCCAGCGAGATAAGGACAACGCCTGGCTGTTCACCGTCAACGGGCAGCGCTTCCCCACAATCACGGTGGAGGGTGGAAGGAACCTGCTGCTCCGTCTCGGCAACCTGAGCCCGAACGTCGTCTATTGGCTGGAGCTCAATAACGAGCAGAACGAGGCCGACAAGCAAGAGCTGCTTCTTGTGGGCGTCGATGGGGTGGTTCCCGCCAAGGCGGTTCTCGCTGACCCGAACCGGATACCCGTTCGGGCGACGCCGGTGGACGATCTCGTTCTGATGCCGGCCTCGCGCGCTGAAATTTTCATTCGCAATGATTGCCTGCGACCAAAAGAACAGACCTATGTCTTGCGCACCAAAGGTCTGAATGCCGGCACCGTCAACAACACAAAAAGCGATCGTTGGCCCGAAATTCAACTGATGCGTATCGTGCTCAAAGCGAGCACCGTATCATGCACTGAGGACATTGCGCTCAATGCGGTTGCAGGAAGAGCTGATTTTCAGGCCATCATCCTGTCGAAAGGCGCACTCATCGCGACGAAGCCGAAGGGCTGCGTCGACGACATCGATCCGGCAAAGAATGAGCATCGAAGGGTCACATTCAAAGACGTCAGCACCCCGCCACCCGGCAAAATAATAAATTGGGGCGTCCTGACCGAGATCGTGCATCCGCCGGATGGCAGCACTTCGGCAGTGCCATACGACAGTTTCGTGACGGTTGATGCAAAGACGGTGGGAAAGATCGACCCGGACGAAGGCCTCGTGGGCATCCCATTCGAGGACTACGATCTCGGCGGCGGCAACATTGACTGGGACAACAGCAATGGCCTACGGCCGCATGTGTGCGTCTTCGCCGATCCCCGCAACCCCGGAAACACGAGCGGCCAACAACAACTTTGGGTGCTCAAGAACGGGACCGGTCAACTTCACAATTTCCATATCCACCAGATGAAATTCCGCCTGGCAACCGCCGAAGAACTCACCAAGCGATTCAAGATCGACGTGACAAATGAGCCGGCGGAGGTTTGCGCCGATCCGCCCACGTGCAAGGGGCCGGTCTACAAGCTGTACGAGGCCAAGGCGGCGGACAAGAATACGGAATGGCACGACACCATCCCGATGCCTCCGTCCAAAAAAGTTTTTGTCATCATGAGCTTTGTCGCCGAAGAGCAAGTCGGCCGTTACGTGTTCCACTGCCACATACTGAAACATGAAGACACCGGCCTCATGGCTCCGATCGAGGTATGGAAGCCGATGCCCGCGACGCAATAGGTGTTTTCCGTCATCTGTCGTGAAACCGGCGCTCGTCGTCAGGTGAAATACTTACAGGAGGATGCCATGCGAACATCGCTCAATGCAGTGTTGCTGTCGTTGGGTTTGCTTGGGGCCGGCTTGCTGGCCTCGGGCCCCGCCCGAGCCGATAACATCGTGATCACGAACCAGGGCGCCAAATGGAGGCTTGGCACCAACCCCGGGGTCAACCCGCTTCCCGTAGAAGTAAAGAAGGGTGACGTGATCGAGTTCAGGCTCGCGACCTTGGGCCACGGCGTCGTAACGCTGGACAAGCCGGGCAGCGATCCAAACGCCGCTGAGAATTTGCAACTGGTCCTCGCTTGCGGAGAGGATCCTAGTACCAAGCCCAACCACGTGCTGCGCGAGGTCGAGTGCGGCCGCAGCCGGTTTAATGTCGAACTACTCCCGTCGGTAAAGCTCCAGATAATGGACAACTTTCAGGCTGACGTTAATTTCTGGTGCATTATTCACCTCTCGGACATGTGGGGCACGTTCAAACTGAAGCCTTAGAGCCTTTCCGGGAAGTTTAGATTCATGGCGAGGCATTTGCAGCAATTCGCCTGAGCATGACGCGGATGAATGCAGCAACGGTCGTTGCGTGCTGGCTGGTCACTCCAATCTTCGCACGACACCGCGCTACATTGAGGCCAATCCGGAGGCGCAGGTAAAGATCGTGGAGCTAGTCTAGCCTACCGCCCGCGCTTCACCGCATCGTAGGCCAGCCGCTTGAACTCGAACGAGAACGGGTGGACGAACGCCATCTGGCGCTGCGCCATCATCACGCCGGCCATGTTATGTCGCGGCGAAATCCACCATTGCGTGCCGGCGACGCCGCCCCAATAGAGCTCGCCTGATGCATCCGGGTGGTCGAACGGCGTCGGCTTGACGATCAGGCCGCCGGCCAGCGTGTGCGCCTTGCCGGCCTGTTCGCCCATCAGTGCAAAGCGGATCCACTGACCATCCGGCAACTGGTTGGTCATGATCTGCGCGATCGTCTCCGGCTTGAGCAGGGTTTTGCCGCCGGGCAGCAGGCTGCGGATCAGCGCGACCATGTCGGGCAGCGTTGAGACCAGACCACCGCCGCCATTGAGCCGCGCAATGGGCCGCAAATAGGCGCCGGGGAAGGGCGCGTTATCGATTCGCGTCAGGCCCGGCTTCATCGGCTCCATCATGTCAGCGCCGGCGTAGTACGCGACCAGTCTTCCATGATCCTTTTCCGGCACGACAAAGCCCGTATCGACCATGCCCAGCGGATCGAGAATGCGCGCCTGAATGAACCTGTCGAAGCTTTGGCCGCTGATCACTTCCACCAGCCGCGCCACCACGTCGATGGCAAGCGAGTATTCCCAGGACGTCCCTGGCTGATAGATCAGCGGCAGGTCCCCCAGCACATCGACCATCTGGGCCAGCGTCGTCAGGGGATTGTGGACGCCGCGCTCGTTGAGCGCCTTGAAGATCGTGGTGCCGGGATCGAAGAAGCCGTAGCTCAGGCCGGAGCTGTGGCTGAGCAGTTGCCGGATGGTGATCGAACCCTTCGCCGGCTCCGTGTCATCGAGCGAGGTTGCGCCAGGGCGTAACACCTTTCGATTTCCAAGCTGCGGAATAAACTTCTCGATCGGGTCATCGAGCCCAAATTTGCCTTCCTCGAACAGCAGCAATGCGGCGCAGGAAGTGATCAGCTTGGTGTTGGAAAAAATCCGAAAGATGTGGTCGGGCCGTAGCGGCGTCTGCGCTTCCTTGTCAGCCCAGCCGACGCAATTGACATCAACTAGATCGCGGCCGACCATGACAGCCCAGGAGATGCCGGACAGCAGATTGCCGTCGATATAGCGCTGCATCGCCGCTTGGGCCGGTTTGAAGTCGTAACCCTTGGCGGTCACCGTCAAGTCTTCCATGGTGTTTCCTTGCTTGCGCCGTTTGGTCTGCTGTCATCCCTGCGAACGCAGGGACCCATAACCACCGGCTTTGATTGTAGCAAGGTAGCTACCACATCGCCCCGTCGAAAGGCCACGGCGTATGGGTCCCCCGATGCGCTATTGCGCATCTGAGCGTTCGCAGGGACGACGATGGACGATGATCTCAGCCGACCTTCACTCCGGCATGCTTGAGCAACACCGTTGCGGCTTCTTTCGCCGCGCGCGCCATCGCCGGATCGTTGCGCACCAGATCCTGCGCGATTGAGCCATCGACCAGCACGGCCAATTGCGTCGCCAGCGCCTCCGCGTTCGCAACGCCGAGCTGCACCAGCAGATCGCGAAACCAGAGACGGCGGCTTTCCTTGAACGCGATTGCGATCTTGCGGACGGATTTATCCTCGCCGCCGAGTTCGGCCACCGCGTTGACGAACGGGCAGCCGCGAAAATCCCTGGCTGCAAAGCGCCGCTCCAGCGCATCGAAGGTGCCGAGAATCTGTTCGACGGGTGGCTTGTCTGACGGTCGAGGCTGCACGCAGCGGCGTGCCAGATAGGCCGATATCAACGCATCCTTGGAGGGGAAGTGGTTGTACAGCGTGCGCTTGCTGATGCCGATTTCGGCCGCGATGGTATCGACGCCGACCGCACGAATCCCCTGCAGATAGAACAGTCTATCCGCGGTTTCGAGAATCCGGTCCTTCATCGCCGGTTTGGCGGGCAGGGGTGCCATGCGTGCGCGCGATATCCTTCCGCCTTGACAGTCGGGAGCCCTTATAGACTAGTTACACAGGTCTGTGTACCTATTTCAGGTTTCAATTGCAGGACGCGGCTTTTGAATCGCGGCCGCTAGGGAGAATAAAAACAATGGCCCTGCTGCAAATCCTGCGCCCAACGCTCCCGATCCTGATCGGCGCCTCGCTGATGCTGACCTTGAGCATGGGCCTGCGGCAGAGTTTTGGTATTTTCATGCAGCCGCTGACGAAGGACATCGGAATTTCGGTGTCGGATTTCACCTTGGCGCTTGCCGTGCAAAACCTCGCCTGGGGCTTCCTGCAACCAGTCGCCGGCGCCTTGACGGTGCGCTACGGCTTCCGCCCGATCATGATCGTGGGCTCGCTGCTGTACATCGTGGGCCTTGCCCTGATGGCGACTGCGCAGGGGATGATCCCGATCCTGATCGGGGCGGGTGTGTTGATCGGTTTCTCGCTGGCCTGCACGGCCAATGCGATTGCGATGTCGGTGGCGGCGCGCGCCGTGCCGGCCACCGTGCGCAGCACCGTGATGGGCATGGTCTCGGCGGCAGGATCGCTCGGCGCATTGGTGTCGGCGCCGATCGGGCAGCTGTTGAATGAAGGTTTTGGCTGGCGCGCCGGCGTCGCCGGCTTTGTGATCCTGTCGCTGTTCATGCTGCCGGCGGCCTGGTACGCGGGCAGGGCCGACAAGATCCCGCTGCCGCCCAAGGCCGCCGACGACATCGGCGACGCTTCGGCTGCAACCGCCGCAAAGATCGCGTTCGGCAATGCATCGTTCGTGGTGATGACCTGCGCCTATTTCGTCTGCGGCATGCAGCTCGTGTTCCTCACCACGCATCTGCCGTCCTATCTTTTGATCTGCGGCCTCGATCCGATGCTGAGTGCGCAGACGCTCGGCATGATCGGCGGCTTCAACGTGCTGGGCAGCCTGTTCTTCGGCTGGGCCGGCCAGCGCTGGAACAAGCTGGCGCTGCTCGGCGGCATCTACATTTTCCGTTCGATCGCGCTCGCCTGGTACTTCATGCTGCCGGCAACGCCGGCGACCACGCTGTTGTTCGGCGCGATCATGGGGTTCCTCTGGATGGGCGTCGGCCCGCTGGTGGCAGGCGCCGTCGTCGAAATGTTCGGCCTGAAATGGCAGGCGATGATTCAGGGTCTCGCCTTCATGAGCCACCAGATCGGCTCGTTCCTCGGCGCTTACGGGGGAGGGCTGATCTACGACCAGCTCGGCTCCTACACCATGGCGTGGCGGATCGGTGTCGCGCTGGGCCTCGCCGGCGGCATCATCCAGGTCGCGTTCGCGCTGATCAGGCCGAGCGAACCGCCACGACAGATGCAGGCGGTTTAGAGCACGCCAGAATCAAAAACGGGGCCTGAGGCCCCGTTTAAAACAAATCAGCAGCGTAGTACGCTTACTTGATCTTCGATTCCTTGAACTCGACGTGCTTGCGCGCGACCGGGTCGTACTTCTTCTTGACCAGCTTGTCGGTCATGGTGCGCGAGTTCTTCTTGGCGACGTAGTAGAAGCCGGTGTCCGCCGTGGAAACGAGCTTGACCTTGATGGTGACCGCTTTGGCCATTGTTCAGAACCCTTGATGTGTGAAAATCGGGTGCCGGCCAAATCGGCCCGCATTTGCCGGGCAACCTAGCTTCTGATCGCCCAAAGTCAAGGTTTCCAGGGCAAATACCGGTATGAATCCGGGCAATTAACCCTCAAAGAACCGGTTTTTCGGCCTCGGCAGCCCCAAATTGTCCCGCAGGGTCTTGCCCTCATACTCCTTGCGGAAAATCCCGCGCTTTTGCAGTTCCGGCACCACCTTGTCGACGAAATCGTCGAGACCGGCGGGCAGGAACGGGAACATGATGTTGAAACCGTCGCTGCCGCGGCTGGTCAGCCACTCCTCCATCTGGTCGGCGATCGTCACCGGCGTGCCGACGAAGGAGAGCCCGCCGTAGCCGCCGACGCGCTGGGCGAGCTGACGCACGGTGAGCTTGTCGCGCGCCGCGACATCGACCAGGCGCTGGCGGCCGCTCTTGCTGGCATTGGTCTCGGGGATGTCAGGCAATTGTCCGTCTGGATCGAAACCGGAGGCGTCGGTGCCGAGCTGAACCGACAGCGAAGCGATGGCGCTGTCGTAATGCACCATGCTGTCGAGCTTTGCGCGCTTCTCCTTTGCCTCATCGACGCTGTCGCCGACCACGACGAAGGCGCCCGGCAGGATAACGAGATGCTCGGGGTTACGGCCGATCTTTTCCATCCGGCCCTTGATGTCGGCGTAGAGTTTTTGGGCATCGGCTAGAGAGCCGCCGCCGGTGAACACGGCTTCCGCGGTCTCTGCCGCCAACTGCCGGCCGTCGTCGGAGGCACCGGCCTGCACGATCAGCGGCCAGCCCTGCACCGGGCGGGCGATGTTGAGAGGGCCGCGGACGCTCAGATATTTTCCCTTGTGGTTGAGCACGTGCATTTTGGCGGGATCGAAATAGAGGCCGGATTCGACATCGCGCACGAAGGCATCGTCGGCAAAGGAATCCCACAGGCCGGTGACCACGTCATAGAATTCGCGCGCGCGCTTGTAGCGCTCCGCGTGCTCCATGTGATCGTCGAGCCCGAAATTCAGCGCGGCGTCCGGATTGGAGGTGGTGACGATATTCCACCCCGCACGCCCATTGCTGATGTGATCGAGCGAGGCGAAGCGCCGCGCGACATGATAGGGCTCGTCGAACGTGGTTGAGCCGGTTGCGATCAGCCCGATATGCTCGGTGGCGCCGGCCAGCGCCGACAACAGCGTGAACGGTTCGAACGAGGTCACGGTGTGGCTGCGCTTGAGCGCATTGACCGGCATGTTCAGCACGGCCAGATGATCGGCCATGAAGAAGGCGTCGAACTTGCCGGCTTCCAGTTTCTGGATCAGTTTCTTGATATGCGGGAAATTGAAATTGGCGTCCGGCCAGGCCCCGGGATAGCGCCACGCGCCGGTGTGGATAGAGACCGGCCGCATGAACGCGCCGAGCTTGAGTTGCCGCTGTGCCATCGCCCCGTTTCCGTGTTCGTGGGTGTTGAGGAAAGAGATAGGCATGGGTGAAGGCCGCGCCATCGGGCGAGACGGGAAGAATCTTGCAATTTAAGGGATCGGGAGAGAAGGATTCTACGCCGCCAATACCGTCATTGCGAGCGAAGCGAAGCAATCCACATCTCCGCACGGGGAAAGATGGATTGCTTCGCTTCGCTCGCAATGACGCTGTGAGAGCCGAGCCCTACGCCCCCAGCACGTCCTTTTGCATCTTGCCGCCGTAGAAATGAAAGAACGGCACCGGGGCGTCGTGGCGCAGCGGGCCGGTGGCGAGGCGGCGGTCGAGTTCGGCGAGCACGTTCTTTGTCATGGCATGTGCGTCAGCGAGCGGTTTTGAACCGATCTCGACCCAGACCAGTTCTACCAGTTCGGCATCGGCGTGGATCACACCCTCGACCTTGTGAGCGATGGCCGATGCATCAGCGGTGAAGAAGCGGGTGTCGAAACGGCGGACGCGGCCGGGCGGGGTGATTGCGCGTGCGATCAGGAACAGGCTGGACGGATCTGGCAGCAGGCCGGCTTCCGAGAACGGCTGCCAGGCGCCTTCGAGTTTCACCGGCTTTTCGACCTTGCGCCCGAGGCAAAGCCCGGTCTCCTCGCATGCTTCACGGATCGCGGCCACGGCAAGCGCGCGCGCGCGCGACGGCGCGATCTTCGGGCTGCCCTTCAGCAGATTGGCTTCCAGTTCGCTGGTGATGGGCGCGGCAACGGGAACGCGGTTGTCAGACTTGTCGACGCGGCCGCCGGGGAAAACGTACTTGCCCGGCATGAACACCACATTGTCGTGGCGTTTGCCGACCAGCACCTTCGGCTTGTCGCCGCTCCGGTCGATCAGGATCAGCGTCGCGGCATCCTTCGGTCGGAAATAGGGATGGTGATCGGCTTCTTTTCCTTCGACGATTGCAGGCGCTGCTTCGGTCATTCCATCCCCGTTCAGTCTCTTGTTGTTCTTGGTTTAGGCAGAGCGTTTTCGAGCGAAGTGGATACCGGTTCGCGTGAAGAAAACGCGTCAGAATAAGAACCTAGAGCTTCGGTTCTGATGCAATCAGAACCGATTATGCTCTAGACCGGTGGAATGTCGCTAGGGGCATTTTCGTCAAAGCCATGCATGCGCAGCGCCCATTGGAAGCCGACCACGGCGCCCTTGACCGGTTGCAGCAGCAACAGCGACGAGAGGAAGGTGAAGGGCAGGTAGATCGCCATCTGCAGCCAGATCGCCGGTGAATAATTGGTTTCCACCCACAGCACGACCGGTATCACGATGTGGCCGACGATGACGATCACGAGATAGGCCGGCAGATCATCGGCGCGGTGCGGCGTGTAATCGAGTCCGCAGGTCTTGCAGTGGTCGTCGACCTTCAGGAATGCCCGAAACAGCTTGCCTTCGCCGCAACGCGGGCAGCGGCACATGAAGCCGCGCTTCATCGCGGTCCAGAGATCGCGCTTTTCGCCCTTCACGGATTCCCTGGTCCAGACTGTCGTCGCGGGGCTCACCGTTTCCATGACTTGCCTCTCTTCGATTTGCCGGGCTTGGCTTTGCCCTTGCGATCCTTCGGATGCGGGCTGCGGCCCGGACGCGTCTTCGATGGCGTGACCGGGGCGTTCGAACCTTCGCGGCGGCCGCCCTGTTTTCTGCCGCGCGGAATGACCTTGCCTTCAGATAGTAACTCGAACCGCAGCGCGCCAGCTACAGGTGCTGCTTCTACCAGACGTACGTCGACAACGTCCCCCAGCCGGTGCATGGCACCGCTGCGTGAGCCGACGAGCGCATGGCGCGTCTCGTCATAGTTGAAATATTCGGTTCCGAGCGTGCGGATCGGGATCAGCCCGTCGGCGCCGGTATCAGACAACTTCACGAACAGTCCGGCGCGGGTGACGCCGGAAATGCGGCCCTGGAACGTCGCACCGATGCGGTCGGCGAGGAAATGCGCGATCAGCCGGTCGGCCGTCTCGCGCTCGGCCTTCATGGCGCGGCGTTCGGTGACCGATATCTGTGCGGCGACTTCGCTCAGCGTTTCCAGCGTTTCGGTGTCCGGCAGCGCGCCTTCGCCGAGGCCGAGCGCGCGGATCAGCGCGCGATGCACGATCAGGTCGGCGTATCGCCTGATCGGCGAAGTGAAATGCGCATAGCGCCGCAGGTTGAGGCCGAAATGGCCGTAATTCTCCGCAGAATATTCCGCCTGCGCCTGCGAGCGCAGCACCACTTCATTGACCAGCGGCTCATAGTCCTCGCCGCGGACCTGGCCGAGCACGCGATTGAACAGCGCAGGACGCAACGCGCCGGCTTTCGCAAACGGCAGGTCGAGCGTCTTCAGGAATTCCTGCAGGTTATGAACCTTCTCCTGGCTCGGCTCGTCGTGCACGCGGTAGATCAGCGGCAGCGCCTTCTTCTCCAGCATTTCGGCGGCGGCGACATTGGCGAGGATCATGAACTCTTCGATCAGCCGGTGCGCATCCAGCCGCTCCGGCACGATGACGCGATCGACGGTGCCGTCGGGCTTCAGAAGTATCTTGCGCTCCGGCAGATCGAGATCCAGCGGATCACGCTCATCGCGCGCCAGCTTTACCAGTGCATAGGCCGTATAGAGCGGTTTGAGGATCGGTTCGAGCAGGGGGCTAGTCGTGTCGTCGGGGCGGCCGTCGATTGCGGCCTGCGCCTGCGCATAGTTCAACTTGGCGGCGGAACGCATCAGCACCCGGTGAAAACTGTGCGAGCGCTTGCGGCCGTCAGGTCCGATCACCATCCGCACCGCGAGCGCGCCGCGCGGCTCGCCCGGCACCAGCGAGCACAGATCGTTGGAGATGCGCTCGGGCAGCATCGGCACCACGCGGTCCGGGAAATACACCGAATTGCCGCGCGTCAGTGCGTCGCGATCGAGCGCCGAAGCCGGCCGCACATAGAACGCGACATCGGCGATCGCGACATGGACGATGTAGCCGCCCTTGTTGTTCGGATCGTCATCGGGTGCGGCATGAACGGCGTCGTCATGGTCCTTGGCGTCGGGCGGATCGATGGTGACGAGCGGTACTTCGCGCCAGTCCTCGCGACCCTTGAGGATAGCCGGCTTTGCCTCCTCGGCTTCGTGCAACGCGGATGGCGTGAAGGCTTGCGGAATGTCGTGGGCGTGGATCGCGATCAGGCTGACCGCTTTCTCGGTCGCGAGTGAGCCGAGCCGTTCCTTCACCTTGCCGGACGCCAGGCCATAGCCGCGCGTCCGCACGAGATCGACGCTGACGAGATCGCCATCCTCGGCGCCGCCGGTGTCTGAGCTTGCGATGTTCAATTCGCGCCCGGCCTGCTTCTTGTCGACCGGCACCATCCTTCCGCCGCCATCGGGCAGCTTCCGAAAAATGCCGAGCAGGCGGGTGCGGGCGTGGTCGATGACCTTGATGACGCGTCCGCGATAAGGCGTGCCTTCGGTCTCGTTGGTCTTTTCGACGCGGAGCAGCGCGCGGTCGCCGACGCCGGCGGCGGTGCCCGGTTGCGGGCGGCGCGGGACGTGAATGCGGATCTTCGGTGGCGCGCCGAATTCCTCTTCATCCCATTCGGTGGGGGTGGCGAGCAGTTCGCCGTCGGTATCGCGGCCGGTGATGTCGGCCATCACGGTCGGCGGCAACGCGGCGGGCTCGAGAACCTTGCGGCCGCGCTTGGCGATGGTGCCTTCGTCGGCGAGTTCGCGCAGGATTCGCTTCAGCTCGACGCGGTCGGCATTCTTCAGGCCGAACTCGCGGGCGATCTCGCGGGTGCCGATCTTGCCTGGATTCGCACGGATGAAGGCAACGATGGCGTCCCGGGCCGGAAAGCCATTGTCGTGTTTTCTCTTCACTTATCCCCGGGCCTTGCCCGCGCTCTTCTTCGCAGGCGTTTTGGGTGCTGCTGCAGGCTTTGCTGCTGAGGTCTTTGCCGCAGACGCGACCGGCGCGCGCGCCTTGCTGACGGCTTCCGATTTCGGCTTCGCCGCAGCCTTCTTCACCGCGGCCTTCTTGGCGGGCTTCGGTGCGTCTGGATCAACAGGGGCTTTGGCGGCTTTCTTCTTTGGTGCGGCTTTCTTTGCGCCACGCTTCGGCTTGCCGCCACCCTTGGCGGCGCGTTCGTCGATCAAAGCGATGGCTTCGGCGAGTGTAATGGTGTCCGGCGTCTTGTCGCTCGGGATGGTGGCGTTGACGCCGCCGGCGGTCACGTACGCGCCGTAGCGGCCGTTCTTGACGGCGACACCGCCGAGGCTCGGGTGCTCCCCGATCGGCTTGCCCGGATCGGCTCCGAAACGGCGGCCGCTCGGGCCCTTCAAGATCTTTTCGGCGATCAGCGTCACCGCGCGATTGAGGCCGATGTCGAACACCTCGTCGCCGGCCTCCAGGCTCGCATAGGTCTTTTCGTGGCGCACGAACGGGCCAAAGCGGCCGATACCGGCGGTGATCGGCTCGCCGGTTTCCGGATGTTTTCCAATTTCGCGCGGCAAAGACAGAAGCTTCAGGGCCAGTTCCAATTCCATATCGCCGGGCGACATGTTCTTCGGGATACCGGCGCGCCGCGGCTTTTCACCCTCGGCATAATCCTTCTGCTCGCCGAGCTGGATGTAGGGGCCGAAGCGGCCGGCCTTCACCGTGACGTCGAGATCGGTTTCGGGATCCTTGCCGAGAACGCGGTCGGCGCTGGCTTCGCTGTCGGCGGCGAGCGGGCGGGTGTGACGGCATTCCGGATAATTCGAGCAACCGACGAAGGCGCCGAACTTGCCGGCTTTCAGGTTGAGCTTGCCGGTGCCGCAGGTCGGGCACTGCCGGACATCGCCGCCATCCGCGCGCGGCGGATAGATGTGCGGGCCGAGCATGTCGTCGAGCGCATCGAGCACTTCGGAGACGCGAATATCCTTGATGTCGTTGACCGCGCCGGCGAAGCCGGTCCAGAAATCCTTCAGCACCTGCTGCCAGGAAATCTCGTTGTTGGAGATGCGGTCGAGCTGCTCTTCCAGATTGGCGGTGAAGTCGTACTCGACATAGCGCGCAAAGAAATTTTCCAGGAACGCGACCACGACGCGTCCCTTGTCCTCGCCATGCAGCCGCTTCTTGTCGAGCTTGACGTAGCCGCGGTCCTTCAGCACCTGCAGGATCGAGGCGTAGGTCGAGGGACGGCCGATGCCGAGCTCTTCCATGCGCTTGACCAGCGATGCCTCGGAGAAGCGTGGCGGCGGTTCGGTGAAATGCTGGGTGACGGCGAGGTCCTGCCGCTTCAGCGCTTCGCCCTGGCTCATGGCGGGGAGGCGGCGGCTGTCCTCATCGTCGGCGTCGTCGTCCTTGCCTTCCTGATAGAGTGCGAGGAAGCCGTCGAACTTCACCACTTGGCCGCTGGCGCGCAGGTCAAGCACGCGTGAGCCGGCCTTGGCTGATATGTCGACGGTGGTGCGTTCCAGTTCGGCGGATTCCATCTGGCTCGCGATGGTGCGGATCCAGATCAGCTCATAGAGCTTGGCCTGATCGACATCGAGACGCCGGCGCATTTCGGCTGGACGGCGCGACATATCGGTCGGGCGGATCGCTTCATGCGCTTCCTGCGCGTTCTTGGCCTTGGTCTGGTACTGGCGCGGCGCCTCCGGCACATAGGCGTTGCCGTAATCCTCGCCGATCACCTTGCGGGCCTGGGTGATGGCCGAGCCGTCGATCTGCACGCCGTCCGTTCGCATATAGGTGATGAGACCGGTGGTCTCGCCGCCGATATCGATGCCTTCATACAGGCGCTGCGCGATCCGCATCGTATGCGCCGGCGCAAAGCCGAGCTTCCGGCTGGCTTCCTGCTGCAGCGTCGAGGTGGTGAAGGGGGCCTGCGGATTGCGGCGGGCGGGCTTGGCTTCGACGGTCGAGACCGTGAAGTTGGCGGCCTCGATCGCTTTTTTGAGGTCTTCGGCTTCGGCGCCGGTGCCGATATCGAGGCGCTGGATCTTCTTGCCGTCGGCGCCGACCAGCCGCGCCTCGAATGTGTCACCGCGCGGCGTCGTCAATGTGGCCACCAGCGACCAGTATTCGCGGGGGACAAATTTTTCGATTTCAAGTTCGCGGTCGCAAACCAGCCGCAACGCCACCGACTGCACGCGGCCGGCCGAGCGGGCGCCTGGCAGTTTGCGCCACAACACCGGCGACAGCGTGAAGCCGACCAGATAGTCCAGCGCCCGGCGCGCCATATAGGCGTCGACCAGCGCGCCATCGATCTGGCGCGGCGACTTCATCGCATCGGTCACCGCTTGCTTGGTGATGGCGTTGAACACCACGCGCTCGATCTTGTGGTCCTTCAGCGCGCGCTTTTCCTTCAGCACTTCGAGCACGTGCCAGGAGATCGCTTCGCCCTCGCGATCAGGGTCGGTTGCGAGAATCAGCCGGTCGGCGCCCTTCAGGGCCTTGGCGATATCGTTGAGCCGGCCTGCCGCCTTGGGGTCGATCTCCCAGATCATCTGAAAATTGGCGTCCGGATCGACCGATCCGTTCTTGGCGGGGAGGTCGCGAACATGGCCGAACGAGGCCAGAACCTCGTAGGAGGCGCCCAAATATTTGTTGATCGTCTTGGCTTTCGCCGGCGACTCCACAATGACGATATTCATGTCATTCCAATAGCTTACGGGAAAAGATAAAGGCCGGTTCCGCGAGACTCGCGACCGCCGTTTCGACCCGAACATGGGTGGTGAGGCGGCCCCTGTCAAATCGACAGATATTGAGGAGGGGCCAGAAAGGGGTCTTGGACGTCCGAACTTATATACAGGAAGTTGCGAATTGCGCCCTAGAGTTGCGCCCGCAAAGGGGTTATTTCTCGTCCATATTCTATGGGATTGGGTGCATTTTATTTGAGCAAGGCAGGGGGCGGCCGGAAGCGCACCGCTTCGGGCAGGAATCGGCGATCGCCAGAGGTTGAATCAGGTGAGGAGGGCGGCCCCGACGAGGCCGTGGCCTTCATCGCGGAGACCGTTGCCGAACTGACAAAACTCGCCGAGCGCCACCGGCTTGAGGTCCTCAGCCATTTGCTCGGGATGGCGCTGCTGGAAGCCCAGGAGCACCTGCGGCTGCGGAGCAAGCGCAAGCTGTCGTGAGCAGCCTTCTGTTCAGGCCGAAATAGACCTTAGCTTCCGTGATGACTTGGCGTCCGGGCGCGGCTTGAGCGCGGTATCGGCTGCGGTCAATAGCCGCCCATCTTGCGAATAGAGTTCGAGCTTGCGAACCGGGCGGCCCTTTTCCTTGTCGACCAGGATGGTCGTGATTTCCTCGGGCCGATCGTCGAATTCCTCGCTCCACTGGCGTAACGCGACCAGGATCGGAAACACGCCGCGGCCTTTCGGCGTCAAGAGATATTCCTGATAGGCGCTGCCATCGGAGGCGGGGGCCAGCTTGAGAATGCCCTGATCGACCAGCGCGCGCAGCCGCACGGTGAGGATGTTCTTGGCGAGCCCGAGACTCTTCTGGAATTCGCCGAAGCGGCGGCTGCCGAATAGCGCCTCACGGATAATCAGCAGCGACCACCAGTCGCCGATCGCATCCAGCGAGCGCGCGATCGGGCAATCGTCGTTCTCGAAGCTCGTGCGTTTCACCATGGCGATCTCCGCGGATTCTTTGTTTGACGCGTTATCTTCACGCGAACCGGACTCCACTTCGCTCGAAAACGCTTTGGATGATCACAGCCTTGTGTAGTTGCATTATAAAACCAGATGGCCTAGATGGCAACTTGGTTTAATAATGCAACCATCGGAGGCTCCCGTGAGACTGGCGAACAAGACGGCGTTCATTACTGGCGGAAACAGCGGCATCGGACTTGCGACGGCCAAGCTGTTCGTGGCGGAGGGGGCGCGGGTCGCCATCACCGGGCGCAACAAGGAGACGCTGGAAGCGGCCGCCAAGGAATTGGGTCCGAACGCGCTTGCGATCGTCGCCGACGCCACCGACATCACCGCGACCGAGGCTGCGATCAAGCAGGCGGTTGCGAAGTTCGGCAAGCTCGACGTCATCTTCGCCAATGCCGGCATTGCCGGTGGCACGCCGCTTGGATCGGCCACGCTCGAAACCTTCGAGAGCGTGATCCGGACCAACATCACAGCGGTGTTCTTCACCGTTCAGGCCGCGGTGCCGCATCTCAACGACGGCGCCTCCATCATCCTGAACGGCTCGGTGATTTCGGTGCTCGGCAATCCCGGCTACTCCGCCTACGCGGCAAGCAAGGCCGGCGTGCGCGCGATGGCGCGGGTGATGGCGTCCGAACTGTCGCCGCGCAATATCCGCGTCAACGTGGTCTCGCCGGGTGCGATCCGTACCCCGATCTGGGGCGCGGCACTGGCGACCCCCGAAGCCGAAAAGGCGTTCGAGCAGCGCATCGGCGCCACCACGCCGCTCGGCCGCATCGGCGAACCCGATCACATTTCGAAGACGGTGCTGTTCCTCGCCTCCGACGATGCCGCGCATATCCAGGGCCAGGAGTTGTTCGTCGACGGTGGTGCTACGGCCTCGCCAAGCGGCGCGCCGATCTATCGGGGCTGAGGCGAATATCCCCACAACATCAAAGCCGGCCGGCCGCGACGCTGGCCGGCTCCTGCCTGCGGCGGATTGGCGCTGAGCCAGAACGCGCATTGAACCATGCGTGCAACTGCTTGAGATTTCGAGGACGTTTCGTAAACAACAACCGGTGAGCCCAGTCGTGCCCAAGACCACTGGCATCTCCTCGACCCCGGCGGAAAACTCGGACACCGCGCAATTCGTTTCAGTCGCGCTGTTTTCGGGTGTCGGTCTCCTGTTCTCCTTGATTGTCGTCATCCTCCGCATCAACGGCGTTTTCTGATTGGAGCGGCTGCCGTCGCGCGGCTGGTGACGGCAACCGCTCACGCATCAACTCAGGCTGCGTTCAGATTGCCCGCGGCTTTCAGCGCGCCGGCGACCGCTTTTTCGCGATGCTCGGGACCGACCTGGATTCCATCGGCGGAGATGAATTCGGGATTGGCGATGCCGATGAAGCCGAACACCCAGCGCAGATAGGTCTCCAGATGCTCGCCCACGGCAGCCGGCGTACCCGGGCCGTAAAATCCGCCGCGCGAGATCGCGACGATGACGCGCTTGTTGCCGGCCAGGCCTTCGACGCCCTGCGCGCTGTATTTGAACGTCTTGCCCGCCACCAATATGCGATCGATCCAGGCCTTGAGCTGGCTCGGAATGGTGAAATTGTACATGGGCGCCCCGAGCACGACGATGTCGGCGGCGAGAAACTCTTCCAGCACCGCGCGGCCGGCGGCGAGGTCCGGCTGCAGCGAAGCCTCGGGCGTGGCGCCCTGGCCGGCCGCGAGGTGCGAGCCCGACAGATGCGCCAGCGGCGTCAGGGTCAGGTCGCGGTAAGTGACGTGAAGGCCGGGGGTGGATTGGCGCAGCCGGTCCACGATGGCGGCGGAAACCTGGCGGCTGACGGAGTGGGGGCCGAGGACGCTGGAGTCGATATGCAGAAGTTTCATTTGGGTCACCCTTGGTATTGATTTGTAACTAGCGCTATATGAGTGACTGTCCTAGAACCCCGCAAGAACGCACATTTTTGAAACCCGAGCACATCCATGAGACCCGAGCACATCAATGTGCCTGCCTTGCCGGCCAATCCGCACGCCTCCGGCGATTGCCGCGCCGTCGCCTCGGTGCTGGCTCGCGTCGGCGACAAATGGAGCGTGTTCGTGATCATGCAGCTGATCGGTGGGCCGCAGCGCTTCAACGAGCTCAAGCGCGTGATCGGCGGCATCTCGCAGCGAATGCTGACCCTGACGCTGCGCGGGCTGGAGCGCGACGGTCTGGTCACGCGCACGGTGTTTCCGACCATTCCTCCGCGGGTCGACTACGAACTGACCGATCTCGGCCGCGGGCTGGCGGAGCCGGTCAAGGCGCTCGGCCAATGGGCGTTCGCGCATCTGCCGGAAATCGAGGGCGCGCGCAGCAGTTTCGATGCGCGCAACGACAAGCGTTGACCTCGCGTCGTAAGTAACACGGTACCGCTAGCCGTGGCTTATCTTACTTTGCATGGGGTTGTTCGTGTCTCGGCCCTGCCGAAGCGGCACTGCGCTTCTAAACCAGCGACACCAATCCACCGCCGTGGCGCTCCAGCCGTCCGGCGAGCTCGAGCTCGAGCAGCACCGACCGGACGATCGCGGGCGAGGCGTCCGACATCCGGATCAGATCGTCGAGGCTGATCGGGCTTGGTCCGAGCAGATCGATGATGCGCTTGCGTTCGCTTAGCCCCGCGTCGAAATCCAGTGGCTCGCCGTCGGGCTCGCGCACCTCAAACGCGACCGGCCGCTCCATGATCGGCGCGACCGCGTTGATGACGTCGCTGGCTTCCGTGGTCAGCGTCGCTCCCTGCTTGATCAGATCGTTTGTCCCTGCGGCGCGTGGATCGAGCGGCGAGCCGGGGACCGCGAACACTTCGCGGCCCTGTTCGGCGGCCATCCGCGCCGTGATCAGCGAGCCCGAGCGGTGGGCGGCTTCGACCACGACGACGCCGAGCGAAGCGCCGGAGATCAGGCGATTGCGGCGTGGAAAATCGCGGGCGCGGGGCACATGGCCAAGCGGCATTTCGGAAATCGCACCGCCTTGTTCGAGCAATGCGGCCAGCAGGTCCTCATGCTCGGGCGGATAGATCCGGTCATGGCCGCCGGCCAGCACCGCCACCGTGCCACTCGCAACCGTTGCCCGATGCGCGGCCTGGTCGATGCCGCGTGCCAATCCGGAGATAACGACAAACCCGGCTTCGCCGAGGTCGCGCGCGATCTGGCCCGCGAATTTCAATCCGGCGCCGGAGGCGTTGCGCGAGCCGACGATCGCGATCATCGGCTGCATCATCACCTCGGGCGCGCCGCGGACGCCAAGCAGCGGCGGCGCATCGTCCAGCGTGGCCAGCCGCGGCGGGTAGCCGATTTCGCCGGGTGCGACGAGAGCGAGGCCGATCTTTCGGCCAGCCGCGAGTTCACCCCGCGCGTCGTCCTCGCTGCAGATGCGCGCCGGTCCTGACGCGCCGCCTCGCCGCGCCAGATCGGGCAGCCGCTCCAGCGCGGCGCGGGCGCTGCCGAAATGCCGGAGCAGCGAGGCGAAGGTGCGTGGGCCGACATTGTCGGAGCGAATGAGCCGCAACCGGTCGATCCGCTCGGAATCGGTGAGGTGGGGCGCGCTGGGCGTATGGTCATCCATGTCGGCGCAGCTTTGCCCAACCGGAGATTGCAATCAACACCTGTTCTCACGGCTGCCATGCCCGCCGATGCGTTGCCCCGTTCCGGTCGGCTCCGTAAAACCCGTTGGTCCGCCGCAGGAGTAATGTCCATGATCTCGCTCGCCGACCTTCAACGCCGTATCGCGCAGGGTGATCTTTCCGCGGATGCCGCGATTGCCCAGTCGCTGGAGGCGATCGGCGCGCAGGAGAAAGCGATCGGCGCCTTCGTCTGCCATGATCCGAACATCCGCGCTGAGAACGCCGGGCCGTTGCGCGGCGTCGCCGTCGGCATCAAGGACATCATGGATACCGCTGATTTTCCGACCGAGATGGGCTCGTCGATCTACAAGGGATTTCGATCGCGCGGAGATGCGGCTGTCGTGATGGCGCTGAAGGCGGCAGGGGCCAGCATCGTCGGCAAGACCACGACGACGGCGTTCGCATCGTCAGATCCGACCGCGACGCTCAACCCGCGCAACACGGCGCACACGCCGGGTGGATCATCGGCAGGTTCGGCGGCGGCGGTCGCGGCCGGCATGATCCCGCTGGCGCTGGGCACGCAGACCGGTGGCTCGGTGATCCGGCCGGCCTCGTTCTGCGGCTGTGCCGCGATCAAGCCGTCCTACCGCCTGCTGCCGACCGTCGGCGTGAAGTGTTATTCGTGGACGCTGGATACCGTTGGCTTGTTCGCCGCCGGTGTTCGTGACGTCGCGCACGGCCTTGCAGCGATGACCGGCCGGGATGAATTTTTGCCGCAAGCGTCAGTGCCGACGCCGCGCATCGGCGTCGTGACCCAGGACTTTGCCGGTGCACCGGAGGCCGAAGGCGCCGAGGCAATGCAGATCGCCGCCAGGGCTGCGGAACGGGCAGGGGCATCCGTGCGCACGCTGGCGATGCCGGAGATCGTAGCCGAAGCGTGGCGTGAGCATCCGACAGTGCAGGAATTCGAAGCGCATCAGGCGCTCGCGTGGGAATACCGCGTGCATTACGACGCTGTCGCGCCGAACCTGCGTGGGCGGCTCGACGAAAGCAAGGGCATGCTGCCTGCCGCCTATGACGGGGCGATGCACGTTACACGTCAGGCCAGAATCGCGCTGGCAAAAGTTTTCGAAGACGTCGACGTGCTGCTGGCCATATCAGCCCCGGGCGCAGCACCGGCGGGATTGGGCTCGACGGGCGACGCCCGCTACAACCGGCTGTGGACGCTGATGGGAACGCCCTGCGTCAACGTTCCCGCGCACATCGCCGCCGGAGGATTGCCGGTGGGTGTGCAGGTCATCGCGCGCTATGGCGACGACGCAAAGGCGCTGGCGGCAGCGCGGTTCGTCGAGGAGGCGCTGGTGCGATAACCCCCGTCATTCCGGGATGGTCCGAAGGACCAGACCCGGAATCTCAAGATTCCGGGTTCTCGTTTCGCGAGCCCCGGAATGACGACAAAGTTGTCGTCACTTCGCGCCGATGCGGCTCTCGGTTCCGGTCTGCAAGCGCTTGATATTTTCGCGGTGCGCGTAGAACAGCAATAGCGTCATCACCACAAACAGCGAAGCCAGCGCCGGGTGGAGGAACCACCACAGGAACAGCGGCGTCACGAAGGCCGCGATCAATGCCGACAGCGATGAGTAGCGCGTGGTGATGGCGGTCGCGATCCACATCACGCAGAACACGACGGCCGCAGGCCAGAACAGGCCGATCAGCACGCCGATATAGGTCGCGACCCCTTTGCCGCCTTTGAACTTGAGCCAGACCGGATAGAGATGCCCCAGAAAGGCGCCGAATGCGGCCAGCATCGCGGCGTTGGGGCCGCCATAATAGCCGCAGACGACGACCGCGAGCGTGCCCTTGAGCGCGTCGCCGATCAGCGTCCCGGCGGCGAGGCTCTTGCGGCCGGTGCGAAGCACGTTGGTGGCGCCGATACTGCCGGAGCCGATCGAGCGCAGATCCTCGGTGCCGGCGAACTTGGTCAGCAACAGCCCGAATGGAATCGAGCCGAAGAAATAACCCACGAAAAACGCGACAACGAGGAATGGTTCAAACGACATCGGCGTTGCTCCCGCCGCGGAGTATTTCGCGCACTTCTTTTTTGGACGCGTTCTCTTGACGCGAACCGGTACCCACTTCGCTTGAAAACGCTCTATCAGACATGTTCATAGACCGTCCGTCCGCCCACGATAGTACGCACGACGCGGCCCGAGAAGCGGGCTTCGTCGAACGGCGTATTTTTGCATTGCGATTTGAGGTCGTCGCGGTCGAGCACCCAGGGTACGTCGGCATCGATCACGACGACGTCGGCCGGGGAACCCGCGCGCAGCGAGCCGCCGGGGAGGCCCAAAATCTCGGCCGGACGCGTCGACATCGCGCGGATCAGGGTCTTGAAGTCCATCTCGCCATTGTGGATCAGCCGCAGGCCCGCCGGCAGCATGGTCTGCAGCCCGACCGCGCCGGCAGCGGCTTCCGCGAAAGGCAGCCGCTTCACCTCGACGTCCTGCGGATTGTGATCGGACATCACGACGTCGATCAGGCCGGAGGCCACGGCCGCGACCAGCGCCAGACGGTCGTCCTCGGTGCGAAGCGGCGGCGACAGTTTCAGGAACGTCCGGTAGGGACCGATGTCGTTTTCGTTCAGCGTGACGTGGTTGATCGAAACCGACGCTGAAACTGCAAGTCCCGCGTCTCGCGCGCGCTTGAGGATTTCGAGCGACTCGATGCAGCTCAGTGATGCTGCGTGATAGCGGCCGCCGGTCAGCGCCACCAGGCGCATGTCGCGCTCCAGCATCACGGCCTCGGCGGCATTGGGGATGCCGATCAGGCCGAGCCTTGCGGCGAACTCGCCCTCGTTCATCACGCCTTCGCCGACCAGGTCGGGGTCTTCGGTGTGGTGCACGATCAGCGCATCGAAATCGCGCGCATAGGTCAGAGCGCGTCGCATCACCTGCGCATTGGTGACGCTGTGGGCGCCATCGGTAAAGGCGACGGCGCCGGCGGCCTTCAAGAGGCCGATCTCGGTCATTTCCTCGCCGCCCATGCCCTTGGTCAGCGCCGCCATCGGGTGAATGTTGACGATCGCGGTGTCGCGCGCCCGGCGCAGCACGAAGTCGACGGTGGCCGAATTGTCGATCACCGGCGAGGTGTCCGGCTGGCAGATGATGGTGGTGATGCCGCCGGCGGCCGCCGCCTGGCTGGCTGAAGCAAAGGTTTCGCGGTGGCTGGCGCCGGGCTCGCCGACAAAGGCGCGCATGTCGATCAGCCCGGGGGCGACGACCTTGCCGGCGCAATTGACGATGTCGGTGCCTTCGGGGACGCCGGCAGCGCCGATGCCGCGTTTTGAGTCGCGGATCACGCCGTCGGCGATCAGGACGTCACCAGGCCCGTCGAAGTCGCGTGAGGGGTCGACGACGCGGGCGTTGGCCAGGAGGATGGGGCGACGATCGGTCAGCATGTCAGGCGTTCGGCAGGTTGCGGGCGAGTGCTTCCAGCACCGCCATCCGCACCGCCACTCCCATTTCCACCTGTTCGCGGATCAGCGATTGCGCGCCATCAGCCACGAATGAGTCGATTTCCACGCCGCGGTTCATCGGACCTGGATGCATCACCAGTGCGTCGGGCTTGGCGTAAGCGAGCTTTTTCTGGTCGAGGCCGAAATAGTGGAAGTATTCGCCGGACGACGGCACGAACGAGCCGTTCATGCGCTCGCGCTGCAGCCGCAGCATCATGACGATGTCGGCGCCATTGAGGCCCTCGCGCATGTCGCGCGCCACCTCGACGCCCATCCGCTCGATGCCGCGCGGCAACAGCGTCGAGGGCGCCACCACGCGGACCCGGGCGCCCATGGTGTTGAGCAGCAGGATATTGGAGCGGGCGACGCGGGAATGCATCACGTCGCCGCAGATCGCGATCACGAGGCCTTCCAGCCGGCCTTTGTTGCGGCGGATGGTCAGCGCGTCCAGCAGCGCCTGGGTCGGATGCTCGTGGCTGCCGTCGCCGGCATTGATCACGGAACCGTCAACCTTGCGCGCCAAAAGTTCCACCGCACCTGACGCGTGGTGGCGCACCACCAGGATGTCCGGATGCATGGCGTTGAGCGTGACGGCGGTGTCCATCAGCGTCTCGCCCTTGCGGATCGAGGACGAGGACACCGACATGTTCATGACGTCGGCACCGAGCCGTTTGCCGGCCAGTTCAAACGAGGATTGGGTGCGGGTCGAGGCCTCGAAGAACAGGTTCACCTGGGTGCGACCGCGCAGCGAAGTGCGCTTTTTGTCTACCTGGCGGTTGAGCTCGACATATTCCTCGGAAAGGTCGAGCAGGCCGGTAATATCGGCGGCGGAAAGCCCCTCGATTCCCAGCAGATGCCGGTGACCGAGGACGAAGGTCGATTTCGATGCAGGGGTCATTAAAACGAGAGCTATAGGCAGACTTCCCATGCGGGGCAAGTGCGAATAGGGGGCTTGCGAGTTATCCCCCGGTCTGTCGCCGCGCAGGGTAAAGAGGGTTGCCGCAATTGGGCCGCGTTCAGCGCGCGGGGAAGGTGTTCGATGCAGAAATGGCAGGCCATTTTAGTGATCACATTAACCGGTCTTGGCTTGTCCAGCCCGCAGGCTGTGCGAGCACAGGCCCTGCCGGGCGGCTTCGTCTACCTGCGCGATATCGATCCCAGCATCATCCAGGACGTGCGCTATGCCACGTCGAACAACTTTGTCGGCAAGCCGCTGAGGGGATATGACGCCGCCGAATGCGTCGTGAAGCGCGAGGTCGGCCTGGCGCTGAAGAACATCCAGCAGGAACTCGCCAGGCAAAAGCTGTCGTTGAAAATGTTCGACTGCTATCGGCCGGAGCGCGCGGTGGCCGACATGGTGGCGTGGTCGAAGAACGGCAAGGAGACGCAAGCCGAACGCCGCTATAACCCGGCCTTCCGCAAGGCTGATTTGTTCCGCCTGGGCTATATCGCAACCCGATCCGGACATTCGACCGGCGCCGCGCTCGATCTGACCCTGGTCGATCTGACCGCCGACAATTCCGCGAAGTTCGATTCCACCAAGGCTTACGCCGACTGCACCGCGCCCGCCGAGGCCCGGGCGCCGGAAGGCAGCGTCGATATGGGTACCGGCTATGATTGCTCGGACGTCAAATCGCATACCGCCGCCCCCTCGATCACGCCGGCGCAGCGACGATCGCGGAATGTGCTGGTGGCTGCGATGGCGAAGCAAGGTTTTGTGAACTATTCGAAGGAGTGGTGGCACTTTTCGCTGCCGGGGGTCGGCCGGCAGGCCTATGATTTCCCGATTGCGCGACGGAATTGATTCCCGGAGCAAGACCCGCCATGAGCCAGGCATCATTTTCGACCCACGAGGTCTTCAATCAGTCGCCGCCGTTCGAAGATGTCGACCTGTTCGCGGCCGACCGCCCGCTGGCCGAGGCGGTAGCCGCCAATGGCGGTGGCGAGGCGGGCCGTGAACTATCCGACTTCGGCCAGCACTGGGGTTCGGCCGAAATGGCGGCGCGAGGCCGTGCCGCCAATGAGAACACCCCAAAACTGCGGACCTTCGATTCCCGCGGCAACCGCCGGGACGAGGTCGAGTTTCATCCGGCCTATCACGAGCTGATGGCGCATTCGGCGCATGCCGGCGTGCACAATTCGACCTGGAATGCCGACGGCAAGCCGGCGGGCGGTGCTTCGGAAGTCGTGCGCGCCGCCAAATTCTACATCGCCTCGCAGGTCGAGACCGGGCATCTCTGCCCGATCACCATGACGCGCGCATCAGTGGCGGCGCTGGCCGAGCAGCCGGATCTGCTGGCGAAGGTAATGCCGGTGTTGGCGACGCGGTCCTACGATCCGGGCTTTGCGCCTTGGTGGACCAAGCGCGGCATGACGGTCGGCATGGGCATGACCGAGAAGCAGGGCGGCACCGATGTGCGCTCCAACTTGACGCGCGCCGAGCGCGACGGCGATGCCTATCGCATCACCGGCCACAAATGGTTCATGTCGGCGCCGATGTGCGATGCGTTCCTGGTGCTGGCGCAGGCGGGCGGCGGCCTGAGCTGTTTCTTCATGCCGCGCTTTGCCCCCGATGGTTCCGTCAACGCGATCCGCTTCCAGCGGCTGAAGGACAAGCTCGGCAACCGCTCCAACGCCTCATCAGAAGTGGAATTCACAGGCGCCTATGCGGAGCGCATCGGTGACGAGGGCAAAGGCATCCGCACCATCATCCAGATGGTGCAGCTGACGCGGCAGGATTGCGCGATTGCCTCCGCCGGCCTGATGCGCTCGGGCCTGGCGCATGCGCTGCACCATGCAAGGCACCGCAGCGTGTTCCAGAAGCATCTTGCCGACCAGCCGCTGATGCAGGCGGTGCTGTCGGACATGGCGCTGCATGTCGAAGCCTCGATCGCGCTTGTCATGCGGCTGTGCCGGGCGTTCGACCGGGCGCCGTCAGACGCCAGGGAGGCCGCCTATATGCGGCTGCTGACGCCGGCGATCAAATACTGGGTCTGCAAGAGCGCGCCGGGTTTTCTCTATGAGGCGATGGAATGCCTCGGCGGCAACGGCTATGTCGAGGAGGGGATTTTGGCGCGGCATTACCGGGAGTCGCCGGTCAACGCGATCTGGGAAGGGTCAGGCAATGTGATGTGCCTCGACGTGCTCCGGGCGCTGTCGCGCGAGGCCGATGCGGCATCGGCGGTCCTGCACGAGCTCACCGGCGAAACGCTGGGCCTGCCGGGGGCCGGCGAGGCGGTCGGTTTTATCGGCAAAGCTTTCCGCCGGCCCGACAGCGAACGGGTGGCCCGGCTGGCGGTCGAAAAACTGGCGCTGCTCGCCGCCGCGGCGGCGCTCAACGCGGTGTCGCCACGGCATGCGGAACTGTTTGCCGCCACGCGCCTTGCCGGGAATCACGCCAGCATGTACGGCGCGGTCGATCTTGCCAGCGCCGACGTCGCTGGTCTGCTGGAACGGGCGCTGCCCTGAAAGTCAGTTGATGGATTCCCTCAGCCTCCCGCAACCGCCCCCTCCCGTCGCGTCCGCCCTGCGTCCGCCCCGGATCTGGAAGTTCTGGGGCACGGCGCTGTGGGGGCTGTTCATCTTTGCCGGGATGTTCGTCGGCCAGGCCGTGGTCATCGTTTACTTCGTGTTGCGGCAAGGTTCCTGGGATCTCGCGGCAGCGATCCATGTCGTCGGCGCCGGGCTGACGATCTCGCTGTCCGTGATCATGGGAATGCCTGCGGTGCTGCTCGCGGCCTGGGTCGCGACGCGCGCCTCGCGCACGCTATTTGTCGACTATCTCGCGCTGCGCTGGACCACATGGCAGAATTTTTTGATCGGCGCCGTCTCACTGGCCGTGCTGGTCGGCGGCTGGGACCTGCTGTCGCGTGCGCTGGGGCGCGAGGTGACGCCGGGCTTCATGGGCGATGTGCTGAAATCGGCGCAGGCCGACGGCGCGCTATGGCTGCTCGTGATCGCGTTCTGCGTGGCAGCACCGATCTCGGAGGAAATTATGGCGCGCGGTTTTCTCTACCGCGGCTGGTCGGAATCGCGCCTCGGGGTGCCCGGCGCCATCTTCCTGTCGTCGCTGGTCTGGACTTCGATGCACCTGCAGTACAGCTGGTTCTTCTTCGGTGAGGTGTTCACCATCGGTCTTCTGCTTGGCTATCTCCGCTACCGCAGTGGTTCGACCTGGCTGACGATCGTGATCCACGCTCTCAACAACACGGCGGCGACGATTCAAACCTTCTGGCTCGCCGGGCAATAGCTGCCGATCTCGAACCTGACGCCGCGCCTTCGCGACAAAGGCGCGGAGGTTCCCATGTCATCGCTCGAGATTTCCGCGCCACCCGCTTTGCCGGTTCTGCCACGTCAACCCCGTACCTGGTATTTCCTGGGTTCGGCGGTCATCGCGTTGCTTGCCTATATTGCGTTCAATCTCGCGCATTTGATTGTGGGCTTCCTGGTGCTGGTCCAGACCGCCGATCCCTCCATGACCGATGCACAGCTCACCGAGTTGATGTTTCGGGGTGGCGCCATCGGCGCGGGCACGATCGCCGCATGTCCCGTCGTCCTGGCTGTGCTCTGGGCCGCGATCCGGATCGCGAGGCCGGGCTTCACGGAATATCTGGCGCTGAACTGGCCGAACCGCGGCGAACTCGTTTACGGCCTCGCAATAACCTTCGCGTTCCTGCTCGCATGGCTCCTGCTTTCGTTTCTGACGGGACAGCCGACGCCCGCTTTCGTGATCGACAGCTATCGCTCCGCGCAGGACGACGGGCTGATGTGGCTGTTGTTGATCGGTTTGTGTGTCGGCGCACCCGTGACGGAAGAATTCGTGGTGCGCGGACTTCTGTATCGCGGCTGGTCACAATCATTTCTCGGTCCGATCGGCGCCATCGTGCTGTCATCGGCGCTGTGGGCCCTGATCCACCAGCAGTATGATTGGTACTATGTCTGTCAGATATTCCTCGTCGGGCTGATCTTCGGGCATCTGCGACGCCGCAGCGGCTCGACCTGGCTCACCGTGATAACCCACGGCTTTTTCAACCTCGCGGTCATAGCCCATACGGCCCTGAAACTTGCGTACTTCTGATCTCACCCGACCAATGCGATCGCGATTGGCATCGTGATCGCCGCCAGAATGGTCTGCAGCGTGATGATCTGCGCCAGTAAAGGCGCATCGCCGCCCATCTGCCGGGCCAGCACATAGGCGCTGGATGAGGCCGGCACCGCCGCGCACGCGGTCACGATCGCCAGGTTCGAGCCTGACAGCCCGAACCACAGCGCCAGCGCGACGGCGATCACCGGCATCAGCACCAGCTTGAGGAACACCGCAACCGAAGCGGCAAGGCTCGGGCGGAACAGGCCTTCGAGATGCAGGCCGGCGCCGGTCACCAGCAGGCCGATCGCCAGCGAGGATCGGCCGAGCGCGTCGGCGACGTCATGCCAGAGCTTTGGCAGGGGGAGGTGGGTGACGTTGATCAGGAGCCCGATCGCGCAGGCCCAGATCAGGGGATTGCGCACGACCGTCATGGCGATGGATCCGACCGATTGTTTTTCGGTCGAGGCGTACTGCGCGAGCACGCTGACGCTGAACACATTGACCAGGGGGATGATGGCGACCATCGCGACCGAGGCCAGCGCCAGTCCGGCATCGCCGAACAGGCTGCCCGAGACGGCGAGCGCCACATAGGTCTGCCAGCGGATCGCGCCCTGGAATACCGAGGTGAAGGCGGGTCCGTCGACCGCGCCGCGGGCGAGCAGGGGCCGCAGTGCCAGGCACAGCAGCGACATCAGCAGCGCCGACAGCAGCAGCGCGCCGCCGACGCCTGCGACCGGGACCTTGCTGAGGTCGGCCTTCACCAGCGTCTGGATCAAGAGCACCGGAAACAGCACATAATAGGTCAGCCGCTCCAGCCCGTGCCACTGCGTCTCCAGTCGCATCAAGCTCCGCTTCAGGATGAAGCCGAGCACGATCAGCAAGAACACCGGCAGCAGCGCCGCGACCACCACTGCCATCTTCAGCGCTCGCCGCGCAGGGTGGCGAGCCGGTCCAGCGCGCCTTGCAGGATGAAGATCGCGGCATGCTCGTCGATCACTTCGGCGCGGCGGGCCCGGCTGACGTCCATCCCGATCAGTTCACGCTCGACGGCTGATGTTGAGAGCCGTTCGTCCCACAGGCCGATCGCCAGATCTGTGAGTTTGGAAAAATTGCGCGCAAAGGCGCGGGTCGATTGCGCGCGCGGACCTTCGCTGCCATCCATGTTGATGGGCAGGCCGAGCACGAAACCGACCGCGTTGCGCTCGCCGGCAATGATAAGCAGCCGCGCCGCGTCGGCCTTGAAGGCCTTGCGGTGGAGGGTCTCAACGCCGGTCGCCAGCCTGCGATCGGCGTTGGAAACCGCGACGCCGATGGTCTTGGTGCCGAGATCGAGGCCGACCAGCGCACCGCGCTCGGGCCAATGCGTGACCGCTTCGATCAGAGGGAGGATGGGGGCGAGCATGGACCCGCTTAACACGCAGCTAGAGCGTTTTCCAGCGAAGTGGATACCGGTTCGCGTCAAGAAAACGCGTCAAATAAAAAATCTAGAGCTCCGTTCCGATTCGATCGGAACGGAGCTCTAGTCTGACATGCAAAGCCGGATGCGGCGTGGCGTCCATGCGGGAACGCCACGCCATCCGTCGAGATCGTCTTAGCGGATCGCCACGGGGTTGATCATGCTTTGCACGCCGCCCTTGAAGCGCGGCTGGCCGAGCACGAACAGGAACTCGTAGGCCTTGTCCTTGGCGAGGTCGGCGGTGTTCATGTTTTCGAGAATGTAGGTGCCGTTCATCGGCAGCAGGATCTGGTGCACCTCGAAGATGTTCTTGGTCTCGAACGGGACCGCTTCGAGCCCCCAGGTATCGGCGCCGACCGCGACCACGCCTTTGCCGGTGAGGTACTTGGCACCTTCGACGCCAAGGCCGGGTTCGCCGGCGCCAAAGCGCTTGTCGTCCTTGCCGATCAGGCTGAGCCAACCGGTGTGGAAGATCACGACGTCGCCCTGACGGATTTCGACGCCTTGTTTCTTGGCGACTTCCTCGATCTCCTTGACGTTGAAGGCGGTGCCTTCCTTGACCACGTCGGTGCCGTAGTGAGCGGCCATGTCGAGAAGAACGCCACGGGCCACCATCGGCGGGATTTTTTCGACGCCAAGTTTCTTCAGACCGGTGGGATCGGCGAAGTCGAGCAACTTGTTGCCGTTGTAGTAGACGTGCTCGACGCCGATATGGCCGAGACCGTCTAGCTGGCTGCCGACGCCGACCCAGCCCTCGATGATGTCGTCATTATAGGTCAGCTTGCTGGGTCCCAGGCCAGGACTGCCGGCCTGACCGGGTTGGACGACGGTGATCTTGAAAGCGCGCGGCGGGTAGGCCGGCGTTGTGGAGTCGACGGGTATGCCAAGCGCGTAGGTCTTGCCGGTCTTGACCAGCCCGGCCGCCTTCACAACCAGCTCCGGGGTCATATAGTTGGCGGCGCCGATCTCGTCGTTCGGTCCCCATTTCGATTTCGTCCAGTCTTGAGCGCTTGCCGTTGCAACCGATCCCAACAGGGCAGCCGAACAGCCCAGCACGAACGCGTGGCGCATCGCAGATCCTCCCAGAGTTGACGTTATGGTTCTTGGTAGTCAGCGTCTCATACTAACGTAGTAGTGCGCGACGATCCAAATATTTTGATGTGGCTTTTCGCGATGGACGCACAGCGCGGCCCGCATTTCCTTGTTACAGAAATGTGGCAACGAAATTTCGCATAGCGGAACGGCGCGACGAGGCAACGCGATGGATGCACTGCAATTGTTCGGCTTGTTCGCGGTAACGGCGATGCTGATCTGCTACGCGCTTGAAGACCGCGGCCACTGGTACATCCTCAGCTTCGCTGGAGCATGTGCGCTCGGTTCGGCCTACGGGTTTCTGCAGGGCGCCTGGCCGTTCGGGCTGGTCGAGGCGGTCTGGGCCGTTGTTGCGCTGCGGCGCTGGAGCGTCAGGCGGCCGCTGATGGCATAGGCCGCCCCGTCATGTCGCAACTCCGGCGCCGTTGAAGGGCCGCTGCCCCGAAGCGTCTGGCGTCAGTAGCATTGCATGATCACCCGCGCCTCTTCAAAGCGCCGGGCGCGCAAGGCGTCCCGATGGATCCAAACATAAAGGTTGCCCACATCACCCCACATCATGCCGGCACGATCGTCGGATGCGATTTGCAGCAGCAGCAACCAATTCGCCGCGTCGGATTTCAACCGCTCGGCCGCCTTCGAATTCCACGCGCTGGGGTCGAGCCCCTTGCTGACGAGCGCGCATTCGGTCTGCATGTTGCCCTGAATCTGGAGCGGATGCCCACCGAAGCGGTGATCATGACCGTCGCGGGTGACCTCGTACCACCAGGCTTGCACGGACTTCTCCGCCCTGGCTTTGATCTCGCAGGCATTCCATTCGGGCGAGCCGAAATAGGGAGGCCATATGCCGGCATGAAGCGCGCACCGCTGCGGCCGGAAGCCGGCGGTCTGCTTGTGAGCCCATAATTCGGCCGGCGGGCTTGCTCGCTTTAACGAATCGACGGGAGTCAAATCGTAGATCAGCCGCGCACCCGTGATATCTCCCGGTTTATCGCCCCCGGGCCGATGGTCGGTGTCATAGAAAAAGAAAAGCCGTCCCTCGCTCGGGATGTCCGGATCGACCGGGCTCGTAAGCCGGACTTCGGCCAAGTCGACCTGCGCGATGAACCGGAGCGGCGCCGGCTCCCCGGTCCGCCTGATATCCTCGACCAAAGAATCGAGACTAAATTTGCTGTAATCGACCTTTGCGGATTCGGCCGCGAAGGCTTCAAACTCGTTTGGCGGCAATAGCTTCCGAAACTCTTCGAGCATCTCGGCCTGTTCAGCCATCATGTCTTGCGGGTTGAAGAGTGCTACGCCAGCCTGCATCTCTTCGATCCGCTGCTTATGATCGGGATACGGAAGACGCCAGGGCCATGGCATCGTGACCGGAAGGTCTGGCGTTCCGCCTATCTTGGTTGCGCCCAAAGCGATCTCGGCTTCGTCGTCAACCGGTGCGGTTTCTAGCCAGATGTACGGCTTCGACCTTGCCGCCAGGACCATTGCATCAGCGGCACGAACCCCCGCCGCGCGCAGCGAGCGATCAATCTCGGCTGCGGTCCTGAATAGCTTTCGCATCGCGGTCTCACCATGTCTCACAAGATTTCGTGAAACGGTAGACGACAGATCCGCGGACTCGGTTCGATCTGACCCGATTTCTGTACGGCATCACAGGTTCGTGCGGCAGCAGATTCGCCAGAGCGGTGCGACATCCGGACCTTCTGCGTGGCTCTCCGCAATGTTGATCTTTTGGTTGTTTTACTGTACGATATCATCCTAAGATAGTGATGCATATTGTTCCATTTTTTCTAGAATGTGCGGCGAATTGCGATGGAGTGGCGCTGACGGCAACCGGAAATGCGCCGGAGGCTTTGCGCCATCCTCCACTTTAGAAGTTCGAGCGCCGCATCCTCGCCATTTGCCAGGAGATAGCGATGCTGATCAAAGCCAGTCTGATTGCCAGTTCGGAACAACGTTTAAAGCAAGCCGGCTTCTCGCCCGCTAATCTGAACAAGCAGCTCGGCGACGGACCGAGGCCGATGTCGGTGGAGCAAAAGCAGCTCCGCCGGCGTCAGCTGCTTGCGGAAACCGAAGATGCCTTGGCCGCCCAAGTCGGGCTTGAGCGGATCATCCAGGGCAATGACCTCGACAGCATCAATTATCTCGCCAAGGGCATGCTCGCATCCCGTGCAGTCTGCCGGATCCAGCTCAAGGACGCGCGCTCAAATCTGGTTGGCTATGCAACGGGTTTCATGATTGGCCCGGGCGTGCTGATTACCAACCATCATGTGTTCGGCAAACCTGGCGACGCCGCCAATTCCGTCGCCGATTTCGATTATGAGTTCGATGTCGCGGGCACGGAGCGGGAGTCGGTCAGGTTCGCATTCCAGCCGGACAGGCTGTTCTATACCAATGACAAGCTCGACTATTCCATCGTCGCCGTGGCGCCAATGTCGCATTCCGGCGGACGAGATCTGTCGGATTGGGGATGGCTGCCGCTCAGCGGCGAACCGGGCAAGGGTGACCCGGGCGAATATCTCACCATCATCCAGCATCCCAGCGGGCAGCTCAAACAGGTCTGCGTCCGCGAAAACAAACTGCTGAAATATGTCGGCAATTTCGTCTGGTACATGACCGACACCACCCCGGGCTCTTCCGGATCGCCGGCCTTCAACCGGTTCTGGCAGGTTATTGCGCTCCACCACGCCGGGGTGACGAAGAAGAACTCGAAGGGTCGCACCCTCACCAAGGACGGCAGAATCTGGGACGCGTCGATGGACGAGAACCTGATCGCCTGGGAAGCCAACGAGGGCGCTCGCGTCAGCGCCATCGTCGCCGATCTCAAGGTGACCGCTGGTGCCCATCCGCTGGTCAAGCCCGTGCTTGATCAGCAATCGCCGCCGTCGCGGCCGATCGCGCGTGAAAAAGTGGAGGTGCCGGCCAGTGTGGCATTCAACGGCAACGGCATCTGGATCGAGCAGTCCGGCGACGCGACCTCGCTTGTGGTCCCGATCCGCGTTCCCATGCCGCTGCTGAGAAGAGAAATCCTGGTCACGCCGGTCGCGGATGCCAAGCCGACCCCGCCGGTCGCAAGTGCGCTCACCGGCCCGAATGGTGGCGCGCGGATCGGTACGATCACCGGCTTGCCGATGGAGGCCGTGAATATCGACCAAACCACATTGGGGTCGCGGCCCGGATACAAGCCGAACTTCATCGGCAGCGGAAAATTTTCGGTGCCCTTGCCGAAGATTCCGACGTCCCTCAAATCCAAGATCGCAACGCTGAAGTCGAAGGGGTCGAAGTCGGAGCTGAAATACTTCAACTACAGCGTCGTTATGAACAAGGAGCGCAAGCTCGCCTTCTTCAGTTGCGTCAACATCGACGGTGGCCAGCAACAGGACGTCGGCAAGCGCGAGGGCGATTCCTGGAAGCGCGACCCGCGCATCGCGGACGAGTTCCAGCTCGGCAACGAGTTCTACGGCAAGCAAAAGACATTCGAGGCGGACCGAAGCCAAAACCCGTTCGACCGCGGCCATCTCGTCCGCCGTCTCGACGCGACGTGGGGCGAGGATGTCGAAGACGCCAAGGAGCATGGCGACGATTCCTTCCACTTCACCAATTGCTCGCCGCAATTCTTTTCGTTCAACCAGGGCAAGCAACTCTGGCTGGGTCTGGAGGACTACACCCGCGACGTCGTGTTGAAGGGCAAAGACAAGGGCATCGTGATGAATGGGCCGGTCTTCGATGGACCGGATGCCGAAGACGGCGAATTGCCGAATCCCTCGGGGCGATCACGCAAGGATCCGACTTTTGGTGGTGTCAGCATCCCCAAATATTTCTGGAAGATACTCGTCACCAAGGGTGACGGCGGCCTCAAAGCGGCGGCGTTCCTGATGAGTCAGCGCAACCTGATACTGGATATCGACCGGATCAAGGAGGCGGATATTCTCGAGAAACTGTCCGACGAGGATGTCCAGGTCTTCCAGGTATCGATTGCCGATCTGACGAAGTTGACGAAACTTCAGTTCGGCAATTTGGTCGATGCCGATACCCACGAGGAGACCTCAATAGGGCCACGTCTGATCGAAACCCTCGACGACATCAAGTTCTAAAGCGTTTTCGAGCGAAGTGGATACCGGTTCGCGTCAAGAAAACGCGTCAAATCAAGAATCTAGTGTCCCGAATCTGAAGTTCAGCGGACTCCAAATCGACTCGAAGATGGCGGACTCTCCGCATTTTGGGGAGGA
>NZ_JAFCLX010000036.1:0-76666 GCF_018130205.1 Bradyrhizobium sp. AUGA SZCCT0222 | reverse complement strand
GCAAATGCCGTAATCAGGTCCGGCCAGCCTTGGAAAGGTGCTACAGCCTCTTGACAGCTAACACGGTAGATCCCGGCTCAAGGCCGGGACGACACCGAGGGTGTTGAAGCGAATTGCTACATCCTCAACAGCGCCTGCCGGTCGATCTTGCCCGTACCGGTCTTCGGCAACTCCTCGATGAATCGCACCTCGCGCGGATATTTGTAAGGCAACAGCTTTGCCTTGACGAAATCCTGCAGCCGCTTCGTTGCATCGCTGGCATCGAAGCCGCCTTGGTTCATCACCACCACCGCCTTCAGCGTCATACGCCGGTCCGGCAGCTCGGCGGCGAAGACGGCGCATTCCCGCACGTCGGGGTGTTCGGCAAGGCACAGCTCGACTTCGAGCGGATAGACCCATTGGCCGGAAATCTTGATGAGATCATCGGCGCGGCCGCGAAAAAAATGAAAGCCGTCGGCATCGCGGACAAAGCGGTCGCCGGTGTAGATCCAGCCGCCTTCGCGAATGGTTTCGGCCGATTTGTCCGGCCGGTTCCAGTACAGCGGCGTGTTGGAATCGCCTCGCACCCACATGATCCCTTCCTCGTCGTCATCGACGTCGCGACCGTCCTTGTCCCTGAGCGCGATTTCATAACCGGGGACGCGCAGCCCTGCCGCACCGAGCTTCTTGTGATCGGGCCGGTTGGAAAGGTAGATGTGCAGTGCCTCGGTCGAACCCAGGCCCTCGATGATCTCAAGGCCGGTCAGCGCCTTCCAGCCGTTGAACACTTCACCTGACAGCACCTCGGCGGCGGACAGCGCCATACGCAACGACGAAAAATCCGCGGCCGCTGCGCCATCGGCCTTGGTCAATGACGTATAAAGCGTAGGCAACCCGAAAAACACGCTCGGACGGTAGCGGCCGATCGCCTCGAAGATCGCGGCGGGCTTTGGCTGACCGGGCAGCAACAGCGTGGCGGCGCCGACCGAGAACGGGAAGGTGATGGAATTGCCGAAGCCATAGGCGAAGAAGATCTTCGGCACCGAGAAGCAGATGTCGTCGGGGCTGAGCTTGAGCACGTTGCGCGCAAACGCAGCTTCGCTGTAGGCCATGTCGTGCTGCAAATGCACGATGCCTTTCGGCCGCCCGGTCGAGCCGGACGAATACATCCAGAACGCCATCTCGTTGCGGTGCGTATCAGCCTCCGCGAGTTCGGTGGGCAAGGCCTCCAGCCAGGTATCGGCAGCAAGCGCCTTCGGAACGGCGTGTTCGCCGGCGGTGCCGTTGACCACGATCAGCGTGTGCAGCGGCGTGTCCTTGCAGGCAACAGCGTCGAATCGGGAAGTGAACTCGGCATCGGTGACCGCGACGGCGGCACCGGCGTCCGAGAGATAGAATTGCAGCAGGTCCGGCGGCGTCAGGGTGTTGATCAACAGTGGCACGAAGCCGGAGCGTAGCGCGCCGAAGAATGCGGCCGGGTAAGCCGGCGTATCGTCGAGGAACATCAGGATGCGGTCGCCGCGCTTCAGCCCCAGCGACTGGAAGCCGTGGCCCCATTGCGAGGCCTCGCCGCACAGCTCGGCATAGCTGCGCGTGCCGGCAGGTCCGGTCAGGGCCAGGCGTTCGCCGCGGCCGTGCACGAGATTGTCGAACAGGATGCGGCTGGCGTTGTAGCGCTCCGGGATCGCGAAACCGATTTCGCGCGCGCCGGGATTTTCCAGAGGTACCTGATCGTCGATCATCATGACCGGCTCCCGCTGTTCTTTGCTGCCTCAAAGCGCGCCATGAAGGCCGGCGACATCGCGCGCAGGCGCGCATCGTCGATCCGGCCGGAACGGGTGATGTAGCTGTAGGCAAAATCCATCAGATCGAGCTTCATGTGTTCGGGAAAATGTTCGTACCAGTCGGCGCTGGTGCGCGCCGCCGTCACCAGTTTCTTCACGATTGGCTTGCGTTCGCCCTGGTAGCGAGCAAGGCCCGCGGGAATGTCCGCTTCCGCCTCCAGCGCCTTGGTCAGTGCGATGGCGTCCTCGATCGCGAGCCTTGTTCCCGAGCCGATCGAGAAGTGCGCCGAGTGCAGGGCATCGCCGATCAGCACCATGTTGCCGTGCGACCAGTTCTCGTTCCAGATCCAGGGGAAATTGCGCCACACCGATTTGTTCGACACCAGCGAATGGCCGTCGAGCGTATCTGCAAATACTTCTTCACAGATCGCCTGCGATTGTTCGATGGTCTTGTGCTCGAACCCGTAGGCCTGCCAGGTCGCCGCGTCGCATTCGACCAGGAAGGTGCTCATGGCAGGCGCATAGCGGTAGTGATGCGCGTTGAACGACCCGAGGTCGGTTTTGACGAAGGTCTGCGATAGCGTGGCGAAACGTTTGCTGGTGCCGTACCAGGCGAATTTGTTGGTCGAATGCGAGACCGAGGCGCCGAACTCCTTTTCGAAGTTGCGGCGCACCAGCGAGTTCAATCCGTCGGCGGCGACGATCAGGTCATAACCCTTGAGTTCGTCCAGCGACTGGATGATGGTGCCGTATCGCGGCGTGATGCCGGCGGCGCGCACGCGCTGCTGCAAAATGGTCAACAATTCGAGCCGGCCGATCGAGGAAAAGCCGACGCCGTCGATCTCGACGCTCTCGCCCCGCAAATTGAGCGTGATGTTCTTCCAGCTTTCCATCCGCGGCGTGATCGCATCGACCGTCTCGGGGTCGTCGGCGCGCAAAAATTCCAGCGCCTGTTCGGAGAACACCACGCCAAAACCCCAGGTCGCGCCTTCGGGGTTCTGCTCGAACAGGTCGATCTGTGCGTCCGGATGACGCCGCTTCCAGAGATAGGCGAAGTAGAGACCGCCGGGGCCTCCGCCGATGACGGCGATACGCACGGTACCCCTCCCTAATTGACAGTATACTTACTAGTTGGGGCCACCCTAAACCGGACCGGGAAATGGCGCCACCAAAAAATTTGCGAAAACGGACCGGGCCAACCCTGCCCGTTGGGCCGCACGGAACTAGCTCTGCTTCGCAGCAGGCCCCTCCGCCAGCATTTGCCGGCGGCGATAGATCGAATCTTCCAGCCGATGCGCCATTGAAACCAGCGTCGAAATATCCTGCGCGTTCTCGCTTCTGATCGCGCTCGCCATCTCGGCATCCAGTGCCTGGTCGACCTGGTTTTCGATCTCGGTCAGTTCGGCCTCGCTCTTCACTTCCCTGATCCGTCGCGGCAAGGCGAACAGGCTGCGCAACGTCGTCTCGGCCGGTTCCTGCCGGCCGCCCAGGAACCGCCACGCGGTTGCGAAGATCGAGGCCAGTGCGCCCAGCACCATCGGCGTCAGGTAAATCCAGTTGCCGTACTTGTCCATGAAGCTTTGCTGGGTCCCGTTATAGTAGGCTGCGGCCCCCGGATGGACCGGGATATAGGCGCCGGGATCGGTATCGGGTGCCGTCAGCCCGGCTAGCAGCGGCTGGTCGCGCACGAGATCGTTGCGGGCGGTAACCAGCGCCTGGGTCAGGGTTGTGATCGTGTCCGGGTCGATCTTCTTGTTGGCTACGAGATAAGTCCCGACGCGGAGCGTGGTCAGATCGGCATCCGGCACCGGCGGGCTGCCGCGCAGCGTGCCTTGCGGAATATCGAAGCTTTCATAGGCGCCTTCGACATCGGCGATGGCGCCGGCCGATTCAACCGGGATCAAGGCGGGGAAGGAATTATGCCCGCCCCGGAAGAAGCGCCTCACCAGGGAGATATACTTTTCGCTGAGCGGGACGACCAGCAGGAACGCGCTCGCCTCTTTCGACTGGATCGCGCGCGGCGTATCCGCCGGCGCCATGTTCTTGAAGATCACCTTGTCGCCGAGGTCATACTCCTTTTTCAGGGCCTCGACGATCTTCTGGTTGATCTCGCCACCGACGACGCCGACCGTGTGGCCCTTCATCTTCTCGATGCTGGTCACCTGCGATCCCGGCAGGGCCAGGATCATCAGGACCGATTTGGTGACCAGCGCCACGCTCCGCGCCAGCGAGAGATCGCCGACATCGGCGCGCACGATGGCAAGGTCGGTCTTTCCCTCGGCAAAGATCTTTGCGGAATCCAGCACGTTGTCGGTCGGAACGATCTTCAAACGGACCGCGGATTTAGTGGCTTCCAGCCGGGCGGCGATGACCGACGCGACCTTGGCCGCTTCGCCGTCGAACGAGCCCACCGCGACGCTCAGCACCGTCGGCCTGTCGTAAAAGCGATAGGCGATGAGGCCGGCACCGAGGACGATGCCGGCAACGCCCGCCAGCAGGAGCACCCGGGCCCAGACTGGCAATGCGATTGAATAATTCTTCATCCCGGATTCATGGCCATCGATAGCTTCGAGGCCGTCGATGCTGGCACATCAATCGCGATCCCGCAAAACAGGAATCGGCAAAAGTCGGCCGCTGCGCCGCCGATGATGGCAGGCAGCGGCCGGCAGGTGCAGATGTCTTCGGTTTTGAGCCGGATCAGCTTCGATCAGGTGCAGCGGCGAACCTTCACGCCGTTCACGATCACGGTGCGGCACACGACCGCCGGCTTTGGCTTTTTGACGACGACCGCGCCTCGAGGTCCCGCACAGCCGGCGCGAACGACGCCGTCGGCGCAGACAGCCGCGTTGGCATCGGTCGATTCGAAGGTCATGGCGGTGCCAATGGCGAGCAGGGCGGCGGCAATGAGCAGAAATGAACGCATGTTTCTCCCCGGACGTATCTTGGTTGGTGTTCAGGTTTCTTCTGGAAGGTGCTGCGGGTGCGTCTCAGAGCGCGCGCCTATTTCTTCTCCGCCGCCTGCAATACTTTCTTGCAAGCAGGTGTGAGCTTGTCGCTCTCCTTGGCGAGGCAGGCGATGATCCGCCCGCCGCCCGGCGTGACGCTTTTGCAATATTTCTCGTAATCGCCCATGCAGGCGTCGCGCTGTGCGGCAGTCATCTCCTGCGCGAACGCTTGCGACGCACACAATATGGTGGCTGCAGTCAGGATGGCACGTAGCATCTGTTTTTCCTCCTGGTCTTGGTTGATGATTGTGGTTCTCAAAACGTCAGGCAGGCCGCTCGCTTGCTTCTCGATCTCGCCGCATTGACGCTCCCTTTTTTGTTGCGAGATCAGGAGAACCTATGGCGGAGATCAGAGCCGGATGGCTTTCATTCTGTGCCGATCATCTCGAGCCGGCTTCCAAGGAAATATTTCTGCACGTCGAAAAAATGATCATCGGGACGTTGATCGTATCGGCAGGGCCAAAGGTCAATTGGCACACCGCGTATCAGATCGCGATGACGATTTGTTATGTCGCGCTATCGGTGAGGTTGGTTCAATTGATCCTCGCGTTTTGCGGCGAGTAGCGCGCCACAACCCTGCATCGAATGGCAGAGCGTGTATCATTTGGACGTGAATCTGTCACCTCCGCAGCCTAATTCCAGGGCAGGCGATGATAAAATTAGGAGCAGCTCAAGGCATTGCCTGATGATTGAGCATCGGGCAGGGTCCCGCACTGCGAAGGGGATCCGAAGACATCGGCCGAACCGACCGGCGATGTCGCGATGCACAGGGGACATAGGATGTTGAGGAAATCGATGCTTGCCGCGGCTTTCGCGCTCGCCACCGCCGCGCTGACCACGCCGGCCCATGCCGACGCGCTGGCCTCGATCATGGCGGCCAAGGTCATCAAGGTTGCAGTGCCGCAGGATTTTGCGCCGTTCGGCTCCGCCGGGCTCGATCTCAAGCCGCAGGGCTACGACATCGACATGGCCAACCTGATCGGCAAGGCGCTCGGGGTAAAGGTCGAGATCATCGCCGTCACCAGCGCCAACCGGATTCCCTATCTGCAGACCAAGAAAGCCGACATCGTCATTTCCAGCCTCGGCAAGAATGCCGAGCGCGAGAAGGTGATCGACTTTTCCGTCGCCTATGCGCCGTTCTTCTCCGGCGTGTTCGGTACGAAGGAAATCAAGTTAGCATCGGCCGACGAGCTCAAGGGCAAGACGATCGGCGCCACCCGCGGTGCTATCGAGGAGCAGGAACTGACGAAGCTCGCGCCGGCTGACACTACCATCAAGCGTTTCGAGGATAACAACGCCACCATTGCCGCCTTCGTATCCGGACAGGTCGACCTGATCGCGACCGGCAATACGGTCGCCGCCGCTATCGCCGAGAAGGTCCCGGCCCGGGCGCCCGCGCTCAAATTCGTGATCAAGGACAGCCCGTGCTTCATCGGGCTCAACAAGGAAGAGCCGAAGCTGCTGGCCAAGCTCAACGAGATCATCGCGCAGGCCAAGACGTCTGGCGACATCGCCAAACTGTCCGAGAAGTGGCTGAAGGCACCCTTGCCGCCGGGCTTTTGACCTGGTCGCGGGGGCCAACCCGTCATGAACTACAAGCTCCAATTCGGCGAATTGCTGCCCCACTGGGATGTGCTGCTGTGGGGGTTGCTGTTCACCGTCGTACTGACGGTGGTCTCGACCGTCGCCGGTATCGCCGTCGGCACTGCCGGCGCATCGGCGCGCACCTTCGGGCCGAAATGGCTCGGCAGCCTGGTCGCCGCCTATGTCGAGGTGATCCGCAACACGCCGTTCATCGTGCAGTTGTTCTTTATCTTCTTTGGCCTGCCGGCCGCCGGGCTGAAGCTCAGCGAATCGACCGCGGCATTCCTCGCCATGACGATCAATCTCGGCGCCTATTCGACCGAGATCATCCGCGCCGGCATCGAGGCGGTGCCGAAAGGCCATATCGAGGCCGGAATCAGCCTTGCCATGACCAAATGGGAAGTGCTGCGCCACATCGTCCTCAAGCAGGCGTTCGAGAAGATCTATCCGGCGCTGTCGTCGCAGATCATCATCGTCATGCTGGGCTCGGCCGTGGTGTCGCAGATCTCGGCGCAGGACCTGACCTACGCCGCCAATCTCATCGCCTCGCGCAATTTCCGCAACTTCGAGGTCTATCTGCTGGTGGCTCTGGCCTATCTCTTGCTCGCCATGCTGACGCGTTCGCTGCTGCGCGGCCTTGGCCGCATCCTGTTCAAGGCGAAGTGAGCCATGTTGCAGTTCAGCCTCTGGGACATCCTGTCGAACCTCCTGATCGCCACGCAGTGGACCATCGTGCTGTCGCTGATCGCCTTTGTCTGCGGCGGCGTTGTCGGGCTGATCCTGCTGTTCATGCGAACCTCCAGGATCCCGGCGCTGGAATGGTCCACCAAGATCTACATCGAGCTGTTCCAGGGCACGCCGCTCCTGATGCAGCTGTTTCTGTTCTTCTTCGGCATCGCGCTGTTCGGCGTCGAGGTGAGCCCGTGGATGGCCGCGACCCTGGCGCTGACGTTCTGGACCAGCGCCTTTCTCGCCGAGATCTGGCGTGGCTGCGTCGAGTCGATTCCGAAGGGCCAGTGGGAAGCCTCCTCCAGCCTCGCCATGAGCTACATCGAGCAAATGCGTTACGTCATCCTGCCGCAGGCCTCGCGGATCGCGGTTGCGCCGACCGTCGGCTTCTCGGTGCAGGTGGTCAAAGGCACCGCGCTGGCTTCGATCATCGGCTTCGTCGAGCTGACCAAGGCCGGCACCATGCTCAACAACGCGACCTTCCGTCCCTTCGTGGTCTATTCGCTGGTCGCGCTGATCTATTTCTGCCTGTGTTTCCCGCTGTCCTGGTGGGCGAAAAAAATCGAGAGCCGCCTCAATGTCGCTCGTTAGCATTCGTGACGTCAGAAAGAGTTTTGGTCCGAACGAGGTGCTGAAGGGCGTCTCGCTCGAGGTCGCCAAGGGCGATGTGGTCGCCATCATCGGCCGCTCCGGATCGGGCAAGAGCACGCTGCTCCGCTGCATCAACGGCCTGGAGACCTATCAGTCCGGCGCGATCATCGCCGACGGCATCGAGGTCGGCGGCTCCACCACCAATCTGCGCGAGCTGCGCCGCCATGTCGGCATGGTGTTCCAGCAGTTCAATCTGTTTCCGCACCTGACAGCCGCCGAGAACGTGATGCTGGCGCCGACCGTCGTCAACAAGGTGTCGGCCAAGGAGGCGCGCGCCACCGCGGCCGAGGTGCTGGCGAAGGTCGGGCTGTCCGAGAAGATGGACGCCTATCCGAACCAACTCTCCGGCGGCCAGCAGCAGCGCGTCGCCATCGCGCGTTCGCTGGCGATGCGGCCGAAAGTATTGCTGTGCGATGAAATCACCTCGGCGCTCGACCCGGAACTGGTCAACGAGGTGCTGCGCGTGGTCGAGCAACTGGCGCGCGAGGGCATGACGCTGATTCTGGTCACACATGAGATGCGTTTCGCCCGCGACGTCGGCACCAAGCTCGTCTTCATGCACCACGGCAGGGTGCATGAAGAGGGCGTTCCGAAAGAGGTGTTTGCCGCGCCGCGGACGCCGGAATTGCAGCAGTTCGTCGGTACCGTCGCGCACGCATAGTCCGACCACGCCGTTTCACGGCGTGATCGGGTCGCACGGGTTTACTAGCGCGCCGCGAACTGGCTCAGCACGTCCCTGCAGGCCGGTGACAGTGAAGCCGCGTTGGTAGCGAGGCACTGCACGATCCGGCCGCCGCCCGGCGCCACGCCGCCGCAAAGGGTCTGGCGATCGGCGCCGCAGGCGGACCGCAGCACCATCAGTTCTTCAGCCGGGCGCATCGGCCGCAGCACGATCACGGTAGGTGCAGCAGCGGTGCCTGCCGCTGCCGGAGCCGCCGCCGCCGCGGGAGCTGCGCCCGCCGCCGGTGCGGCACCGCCGCCGACGGCCGCCGTGACCGCCTTCTCGCAAGCCGGCGAAAGTTTTGCCTTGTTCTTGTCCAGGCACTGCAGCGCCGGGGCGCCGCCGGTCGGCACGCCCGCGCAGACTTTTGGATAGTCGGAGCGGCAGGCGCTGCGGACCGCTGAGACCTGCGCGCTGGACGGCTGCCCCGCAGCCGCGGCTGCGGGCTTGGCGTCAGCCTTGGAATCTGCCTTGGAATCAACCTTGGGCGCCGCGGTCGTGGTGGCAGGTTTTGCGCCGGCCGCGGCCGGAGCGGCTTCGGGCTTGGCCGCGGGCGCGGCAGCCGCCGGCGCTTGCACGGCGCGCACCGCGCTTTGACAGCTTGATGACAGGCTCGACATGTTCTTCTGCAGGCATTGCAGCGAAGCCTCGCCGCCCGGCGGAATACTGGAGCAATGCGCGATATAATCCGAGCGGCACTGGGTCTTGATCGCGTCGCGCTGCGCCTGGCTTGGCGCCTGCGCAAATGTCGGTGCTGCGGTTGCGAATATCACTGCCGTCATCAACGCCCCGAGCGTTGCCGCACGTGTCAACGTGTTGATCATTTGAATAAATCCTTTTTGTCGTCGCTGGAGCCGCCGCTTCAACAGAAGTGAAATCATGAACGAGAAAGCGAAGAAAATTTCGCGCGCGCATCATTTTCGGTTTCCGGTTCCCCTGCAAGTGGATTGTTGCTATTTTTATGGGATGGTCGAACGCCATAATTTGAATAGAACGCGCTTTGCAAGAACAAACGTATTGAGGCACGCAAATGAAGTCTGAGCGTTCGCTGGCATGCAGCAGACCACATGACACCTTCAGACAGAGAGGCGCCATTGCGTGTCGCGCGGTCTTCGCCATTGCCGCATTCGGCGTCTTAAGTGCCTGCGAACAAAATACTTTTGTGCCGCCGCCGCCGCCGAAAGTTGAGGTCGCTGTGCCGGTGCAGCGCAGCATCACGCGCTATCTGGAGGCGACCGGCAATACCGCGCCGATCAAGAACGTCGATCTGGTTGCGCGCGTGCAGGGCTTCCTGCAGTCGATCAACTACAAGGACGGCACCTTCGTGAAGGAAGGCACCACGCTGTTCACGATCGAGCCGGAAACCTACAAATTGAAGCTCGATCAAGCGCAGGCCGCCGAAACCGGCATGCAGGCGTCGATGAAGCAGGCCGAAGCCGATTTCAAGCGGCAGTCGGAGCTGGTGCAAAGACAGGCGGTCTCGCAGGCCACGCTCGATACTTCGACGGCGGCACGCGAAAACGCGCAGGCAAACCTGCAGCAGGCCCAGGTCAACACCAAGATCGCGGCGGTCAACTACGGCTATACCAATGTCGCAGCGCCGTTCGACGGCATCGTCAGCGCGCATCTGGTCTCGGTCGGCGAACTGGTCGGCGTCTCGTCGCCGACGCAGCTTGCCAACATCGTGGCGCTCGACCCGATCTATGTGAATTTCAACGTCAACGAACAGGACGTGCTGCGGATCCGCGAAGAGGCAAGGCGGCGGGGCATGACCGTCGAGGAAATCCGCCAGCTGCCGGTCGAGGTCGGATTGCAGACCGAGAGCGGCTTTCCGCACAAGGGCAAGCTCGACTACGTCTCGCCGACCCTCAATCAATCGACCGGCACTCTCGCGGTGCGCGGCGTATTGCCCAATCCCGATCGGGCGTTGCTGCCGGGATTCTTCGTCCGGGTCCGCGTGCCCTTCGACGAGCAGTCGAACGCGCTGCTGGTGCCTGATGTGGCGCTCGGCAGCGACCAGGCCGGTCGCTACGTGCTGGTCGTCAACGGCGAGAACGTGGTCGAACAGCGCAAGGTACAGACCGGGCCGCTCGAGGGCGCGTTGCGCGTGATCGAAAGCGGCTTGAAGGGCGATGATCGCGTCGTCACCGCCGGGCTGCTCCGTGCGATCCCCGGTCAGAAGGTCGACCCGCAGGTCAAGAAAATCGAAGCGTCGCCGGCACCCACCAAATAAGGACCGGCCATGATTTCGAAATTTTTCATCGAGCGGCCCGTCCTTTCCAACGTCATCGCGATCCTGATGATCCTGATCGGCGGGGTGTGCCTGTTCCGCCTCGCGGTGGCGCAATATCCCGATGTGGTGCCGCCGACGGTGCAGGTGACGACGCGCTATCCCGGCGCCAGCGCCAAGACCGTGATCGATACCGTCGCGCTGCCGATCGAGCAGCAGGTCAACGGCGTCGAGGACATGCTGTACATGCAGTCCTACAGCGGCGCCGACGGCACCTATTCGCTGACGGTGACGTTCAAGATCGGTACCGACCTCAACTTCGCGCAGGTGCTGGTGCAGAACCGGGTGTCGAGCGCGCTGGCGCAGCTGCCGCAGTCGGTGCAGAACCAGGGCGTCACCGTGCAGAAGAAGTCGACGGCGGTCCTGCTGTTCGTGACGCTGACGTCGCCGAATGCGACCTATGACAGCCTGTTCCTGAGCAATTACGCCACCATCAACATCAGGGACGAACTGTCGCGTCTGCCCGGCGTCGGCAACGTCACGGTGTTCGGCGCCGGCCAGTATTCGATGCGGGTCTGGCTCGATCCGAACAAGCTGCAGGTGCGCAACCTGATGCCGCAGGATGTCGTCTCCTCGATTCAGCAGCAGAGCCAGCAGGTCACGGCAGGACAGGTCGGCGCCCCGCCGGCGCCTGCGGGACAGGCGTTCCAGTACACGCTGAACGTCAACGGGCGGCTCAGCGACAAGAGCGAGTTCGAGGACATCATCGTCAAGACCGGCAGCAATGGCGATGTCACCCGTGTCCGCGATGTCGGCTGGGTCGAGCTCGGCGCCCAGACCTACAGCCAGGTGTTCTCGCTCAACAACAAGCCCGCCACCGGCATCGGCGTGTTCCAGTCGCCCGGCGCCAACGCGCTCGAGGTCGAGAAGGCCGTCAGGGAAAAGATGGCGGTGCTCGCCAAGGCGTTTCCGCATGACGTGAAACATGACACTCCGTTCGACACCACGAAATTCGTCTCGGAATCGATCAAGGAGGTCTACAAGACGCTGATCGAGGCCGGCTTCCTCGTCCTGATCGTAATCCTGATCTTCCTGCAGGATTGGCGGGCAATGCTGGTGCCGGCGACGACAGTGCCGGTGACGATCATCGGCGCCTTTGCCGCGATGGCGGCGCTTGGCTTCACCGTCAATATCTCGACTTTGTTCGCGATCGTGCTCGCGATCGGCATCGTGGTCGACGACGCCATCGTCGTGGTCGAGGGCGCGGCACATAATATCGAGAAGGGCATGTCCGGCCATGACGCCGCGATATCGGCGATGGACGCGCTGTTCGCGCCGATCGTCGGCATCACGCTGGTGCTGATCTCGGTGTTCCTGCCGTCGGCCTTCCTGCCGGGACTGACGGGGCGGATGTATTCGCAATTCGCGCTGGTGATCGCGGCGACCGCGCTGCTCAGCGCCATCAATGCCGCGACGCTGAAGCCGACGCAATGCGCGCTGTGGCTGCGCCGGCCGGCGCCGCCGGAACAGCGCAATTTCTTCTACCGCGGCTTCAACGCGGTCTATGACCGGGTCGAACGCGGCTATGCCCGGCTGATCGGCCGCCTGGTCGCGCACAGCAATATCTCCGTGATTTTTGCCCTCATCCTGATCTGTGGCGCCGGCTACGGCCTGTCGCGGGTGCCGACCGGCTTTATTCCCATTGAAGATCAGGGCTATCTGCTGGTTGCCGTGCAACTGCCCGACGGCGCCTCGCTCGATCGCACCCAGCAAGTGCTCACCCGGGTCAGCGAAATCGCCGGCAAGCACCCGGGCGTCGATCAGGTCATCAGCATTTCCGGCATCTCGGCGCTGGATAGTTCTTCCAGCCTGGCCAATGCCGGCGTCGCCTATCTGATCCTCAAGGAGTGGAGTGCGCGCGGTGAGGGCGAGGACCTGCGGTCGCTGTTCGTCGGCCTGAACGAGAAGATGTCTGCCATCGAGGAAGCGCGCATCCTGGTGGTTCCGCCGCCGCCGATCCAGGGCATCGGCAACGCCGCCGGTTTTGCGATGCAGGTTCAGTTGCGCGACGGCAATGCCGACTACGGCAAACTGCAGGCGATTGCCGGCGCCATCGTCTCCAACGCGCAGACGCAAAGCGCGCTGCAGCGCGTCAGCTCGTCGTTCCGTGCGATGGTGCCGCAATTCGACGTCGAGGTGGACCGGGTCAAGACCCAGACCCTGCATGTCACGACCGACCAGATATTCTCGACGCTGTCGTCCTATATGGGATCGACCTACGTCAACCAGTTCAACAAGTTCGGTCGCACCTTCCAGGTCTATGCCCAGGCGGATGCGCAATATCGCCTGACGCTGCGCGACATGGCGAACATGATGGTGCGCAACAGCAATGGCGACATGATCCCGCTCGGCACGGTCGCCAAGATCACGCCGGCGGTCGGCCCCTCACTGATCAGCCTGTACAATCTCTATCCGTCCGCAAGCATCATCGGCCTGCCCGCCACGGGCTACAGCTCGGGCCAGTCGATGAAACTGATGGAGGAGATCGCCGGAAAGACCCTGCCGCAGGGGACCGGCTTCGAATGGACGGCGATGTCGTACCAGGAGAAGGTCGTCGGCGGCCAGATCTACTGGGCGTTCGGGCTCGCGCTGTTGCTGGTCTATCTCGTGCTGGCCGGACAATATGAAAGCTGGTTTGCGCCGATCTCGGTGATATTAGCGGTGCCGTTGTCGCTGCTCGGTCCGATGATCGTGCTGACGGGCCTGCGGATCGAGAACAACCTCTATACCCAGATCGGTATCATCCTGCTGATCGCGCTGTCGGCCAAGAACGCCATTCTGATCGTCGAGGTCGCGCTCGAACTGCATGTGCGCGACCGCAAGCCGCTGCTGGAATCCGCCGTTGAGGCGGCGCGAGCCCGGTTCCGGCCGATCCTGATGACGTCGTTTGCCTTCATCCTCGGCGTGGTGCCGCTGGTGCTGGCGACCGGCGCCGGCGCCAACGCCCGCAAATCGATCGGCATCACCGTGTTCTCAGGCATGCTGGCCTCAACCTGCCTCGCGGTGCTGTTCGTGCCGACGTTCTTTGTCGTGGTGCAGCGGTTCGAGAACTGGCTCAGCGAGAGGAAGCGGAAAAAAGCGAGCGCGCAGGTGGCGCCGCAGACGCCGGGTGCTGCGCATTAGAACTCCGTTCCCGTCGTCCCGGCCTTGAGCCGGGACCCATACGCCGCGGCCTATGGGTGAGGGCGCTGGCGTTAGTTACCTTCTGCAACAATAACCGCCGCGGAGTATGGGTCCCGGCGTTCGCCGGGACGACGTCGAGTGTGAGGCTACACCTTCACCATCCGCTTGCCGCGGTTCTCGCCGGCCAATAGTCCGATCAGCGCCTGCGGTGTGTTTTCCAGGCCGTTGATGACATCTTCCTGCACTTTCAGTTTGCCGGAAGCGACCCAGGACTGCAGGTCCTTCAGGGCCTGATCGCGCTCGTTCATGTAGTCCATCACGATGAAGCCCTGCATGATCAGGCGTTTCACCACGATCAGACCGGGCACCCCGCGCGGGCCGGTCGCCGACGGCACGCCGTCATATTGCGAGATCGCGCCGCAGCAGGAGATGCGGCCGCGGTTGTTCATCAGGGCGATGCAGGCCTCCAGAATGTCGCCGCCGACATTGTCGAAATAGACGTCGATGCCCTTCGGCGCCGCTGCCCGCAGCGCCTTGTAGGTGGCTCCATCCTTGTAATCGACCGCGGCGTCGAAGCCGAGTTCGCTGGTGAGCCAGTTACATTTGTCCTTGCCGCCGGCGATGCCGACGACGTGGCATCCCTTGATTTTGGCAATCTGGCCGACGATCGAGCCGACCGAACCGGCCGCGGCCGAGACCACGACGGTTTCACCTTCCTTGGGCTTGCCGACATGGAGCAGGCCGAAATAGGCGGTGAGGCCGGCGATGCCGTAGACGCTGAGCAGATGCGTCATCGGCTCCATCCGGGGCATTTTTGTCAGATGCTTTGCGGGCACCGCCGCGTAATCCTGCCAGCCGGTATCGCCGAACACGATGTCGCCGGGGCTGAGGCTAGGTGCCTTCGAGGACACGACCTCGGCGATGCCGCCGCCGGCCATCACGGTGTTGGCCTCGACCGCCGCGCGATAGGTGGCGCCGTGCATCCAGGCGCGGTTGGCGGCGTCGAGCGAGATATAGCGCGCCCGCACCAGCACCTCGCCGTCCTTCGGCTCCGGCACCGCGCCCTCCGACATCTTGAAATGCTCGGGCCCGAGTTTTCCGGTCGGCTTTTCCACCAGCAGGATCTGGCGATTGACGGTAGCGTTCATGGCGTTCCCTCCCTCGGATTGATCGTTCTTGATGCAGTTGATCGCATATCAGGCGACCGATTGCACATGTTGTGCGCTGCACCGAACGCTAGTCGCCGTGCGCGTGATCCACAACGGAAACATTTCGGCAAGTGTGTAAATTGTCGCAAGTTTGTTGCGCCGCCCTCCAAATCTGCCAAACTTAAGGTTGCCGGAAAAACGGGGGTCAGAAAAAATGTCGAGCAGGTTCACACAATACATCCTGATCGCGATGGCGCTTGGCATCGTGATGGGGACCGTCGTTTTCAATTACATGCCCGACAATCGGGTGGCGATCGCGGCAGATGTAAATCTGGTCGCGATGCTGTTCCTGCGCCTGATCAAGATGATCATCGCGCCATTGGTGTTCGCCACGCTGGTCGGCGGCATCGCCCATATGGGCTCCGGCTCGAGGCTCGGCCGGATTTTTGCGAAGACCATGGGCTGGTTCGTCACCGCCTCGTTCGTCTCGTTGCTGCTCGGCCTTATCATGGTCAACCTGCTGGAGCCCGGCGCGAACTTCCCCGGCACGCTGCCCGACAAGTCGCAATCGACCGGACTGCCGGTGTCGGCGTTCTCGTTCGAAAAATTCCTGATGCATCTGATCCCGACCTCGATCGCGGATGCGATGGCGCAGAATGAAATCCTGCAGATCGTGGTGTTTGCGGTGTTCTTTGCCGTCGCCCTCGGCTCGATGCCGGAGGAGCGCGCCAAGCCGATCCTGTCGATGATCGACGATCTCGCCCACATCATGCTCAAGGTCACCGGCTATGTGATGCTGTTCGCGCCGTTGGCGGTGTGGGCAGCGATCATGGCGACCGTGGCGAAGAACGGCCTTGGCGTCTTGTGGAAGCTGATCGTCTTCATGGGCGGCTTCTATCTGTCGCTGATGATCCTCTGGATCATCCTGATCGTCGTCGGATTCATCGTGATCGGGCCGCGATACAAGGACCTGCTGCGGCTGATCCGCGAGCCGCTGATGATCGCGTTCTCGACGGCGTCTTCGGAGGCCGCCTATCCGAAGACGCTCGAAGGGCTCAACCGGTTCGGCGCGTCGTCGCGGATCTCCAGCTTCGTGCTGCCGCTGGGTTACTCGTTCAATCTCGACGGCACCATGATGTATTGCACCTTCGCGAGCGTGTTCATCGCGCAGACCTATCACATCGACATGCCGCTCGGGACCCAGCTTGCGATGCTGGCAACCCTGATGATCACCTCCAAGGGGGTCGCAGGTGTTCCCCGCGCGTCCCTGGTGGTGATCGCCTCGACGCTCAGCCAGTTCGATATTCCCGAGGCCGGCCTGTTGATGATCATGGGTATCGATACGTTCCTCGACATGGGACGCAGCGCCACCAACGTGATCGGCAATTCGCTCGCCACCGCCGTGGTCGCGAAATGGGAGGGCGAACTCAAGCCGGAGCACGAGCTTGGCCCCGACGACGTGGTCCCATCGGATACCGTTCCCGGCGAGCCCGTCCCGGCCACGCATTGATGGGAGAGATGCATGCATCAGTTCCTAAGTGGATGGCCAACGGCTAGCCCGACGATGGCCGTTGGCCTGTTGCTGGCAGCATGTCTGCTGGCAACGCCGGCGGCGGCCCAGACCGCGAGCGAGGGGCTCAGCCCCACGCTCGCCAACATCAAGAAGACCCATGTCGTGCGGCTCGGCTATCGCGAGAGCTCGCCGCCGTTCTCGTTCCTCGATCATTCCAACCGGCCGATCGGCTACAGTCTCGAATTATGCGAGGCGATCGTCGAGGAAATCGGGGTCGAGGTCGACGATGCGAATCTCAAGATCGAGTACGTCAAGGTGACCTCCGACGACCGCATTCCGGCGGTGACGGAAAACAAGATCGACCTTGAATGCGGGTCGACCACGGCCAATGCCGAGCGCGCCAAACTGGTGGCGTTCTCGCCGCTGATGTTCGTGGCCGGCACCAAGCTGATGGTGCCCAAAGCCTCGACGATCTCGGCGCCGACGGACCTGAAGGGCAAGACGGTGGTGGTCACCAAAGGCACCACCAACGAGCAGGCGATGCATAATGTCGACAAGAAGTTCTCGCTCGGCCTCAAGATCCTGACCTCGCCCGACCACGAGCAATCCTACCAGATGCTGGTGGACGGCAAGGCCGACGCGTTTGCCACCGACGACATCCTGCTCTACGGCCTGATCGCGCGGCACAAGGCCCAGGCCCAGTTCAAGGTCACGGGCGAGTATCTGTCCTACGATCCCTACGGCATCATGTTCCGCAAGGGCGAGCCGCAGCTCAAGGCGGTGGTCGAGCGCACTTTCCGCAAACTTGGTTCGGGCCGCGATCTGGTGCCGCTCTACAACAAATGGTTCGTGGGGCGGCTGCCGACCGGCGAGAAGCTGGGTGTTTCGATCTCGCCGCAGCTCGAAGAGGCTTTTAAGGTGCTCGACGACTCGGCCGGGGGAACCAACTGACGCAGTCATTCCGGGGCGATGCGTAGCATCGAACCCGGAATCTCGAGATTCCGGGTCTGGTCCTTCGGACCATCCCGGAATGACGAAATCAAAAAAACCGCAAATCCTGCGCGCGGCCGCCACGGGCGGCCGTGGCGTATTCGATCGCCAGGAACAGTCCGCCCGCGACATATAGTTTGCGCTTTCGTGATGCTGCCAACGCACCGGCCAGCCGCACGGCATCCTCGATCGTATCGGCAACGTGAACATCGGCCGCGGGATTGGCGAGCCGCGCCGCGGCGGCGATGTCGTGCGGGTTGGCGCCCTTGTGGTACGCCGCCGTGCAGATGATCGTGTCGAACGCCGGCGCCAGCGTGCCGACGATCTCGCCGGCCTTCTTGTCGCCGGAGGCGCCGGTGACGAGGATCCAGTTGTCGCCGCCGTGGATCGCCTTGAGGCTTGCGAGCGATTGCCGGATGCCGTCGGGGGTGTGGCCGACATCGATCACCGTCAGTGGGTCCTGCGCGATGATTTCGAGACGGCCGGGCCATTGCGTCTCGCGCAGGCCGGCGCGGATGGCTTCCTCGATCCGCTCCGGCGCCTTGTGCGGCCGGGCGCCCTGCAGCCAGAGCAGGAACAGCGTGACGGCGATCGCGGCGTTGTTGAACTGAACCGCGCCGAGCAGGCGCATCCCGATGCCGCGATAATCGTGATGGCCGAACTGGTAATCGAACCGCTGCCCTGACGGGGATGCGGACTCGCCGTCGATGCCGATCTCGTCGCGAGCGAACAGCGACGTGATCCCGCGATGGCGATTATATTCGCGCAGATGCCGCCGCAGGCTACGGCAATTCTCGCCGTAAATGATGGTGCCGCCGCTTGCGCAGGCATCGCTCTTGTCGGAGACGATCAGCTCCAGCGAGTTGCCGAGCAATTCGACATGTTCGTAATCGACCGAGGTCACGCAGGTCTGGAGTGCGCCAACCAGGCGGACCGGATCGTAGCGGCCGCCGATACCGGCTTCGAACACGAGGAATTCGCATTCCTTCTCCTCGAAATAGAGACAGGCGAGCGCAAACAACGCTTCGAAGGCGCCGAATTTCTCACCGCGCCGCTGCGAAATCGCGGCGATGGCGGTTTCAACCCTTTGCTTGCACCGGGCGAAATCATCATGGCCGATCTCGGCATCGTCGATCCGAATCCGTTCATTGAAGCGCAGCAGGTGCGGCGAGGTGAAGAGGCCGGTTCGCAGGCCATAGGCACGACCGATCGCGGCGCACATCGCGGCCGTGCTGCCCTTGCCGTTCGAGCCGGTCACCACGACCGAACTGCGCTGCAGCCGTGCGCGATCGATCCCGAGCGCGTCGAGCAATTCGGCCAGGCGCGCGAGGCAGATGCCGTCGCCATATTTTGGCAGGTCAAACACCGAGCAGTCCCATCGCGTGAAACGTGTGATGCCAGATTTTGAGAATCAGGTCGCCGCGATCGGATTCCTCCAGCAGCCGGATCGAAGGATTGGAGTTGACCTCGATCACGGTTGCCGCGCCGGGCTCACCGCCAATGCCGGCGAACAGATCGACGGCTGCGACGCGAAGCCCAAGCACGCGGGCGGCTTTCTTCGCCAGCATAACCGCGGCTTCGGAAGGCGCTGCTTCGAGCACCATCGTTCCGCCTGCGCTCAGATTCATCCGGCCGGGAATGTCGCGGCGTTCGCCCTTTGCCAGCAGGGCGTCGAGCGAAGAGTCGCTATCCCCGGGCGACACCGGCGAAAGGCCGCGGGCGCGAAGGGCATCGTTATGGGCAGCGAACAATTCGCGCAACGTGTGTACGCCGTCGCCGCGGACGAAGGGCGGATATTTGCGCGCGCAATACAGCGCTTCATCGTCGAGCAGGAATATCCGGAACTCGACGCCTTCCACGATCGGCTGGATCAGGACCGCGTCGTAATATTTCGCGACGTCGTCGAGATGCTGGATCAGCGAAGCCTCGTCGTGGCTCCTTTGTGCGAAATCGCCGCGCGATCCCGTCAGCGGCTTGGCGAAGGCGGATCCGCCCAGCTTGCGAAAATACGCCAGCGCGTCGGCGCGCTCATGGCCCAATGGTCGATGCGCACGATAGCGATCGTGCAGGAAGAAATATTCACCGCCGATCGTTTGCACGCCGGCTTCGTCAAGGATTCTGCCGGTGAAGTATTTGTCGGAAGCCAGCGTCGAGGCGGTGGCGTTGTTCTGCGGATACCATGAGCAGCGACCCGCGCCGAAATGCAGGGATTTTGCCTCTGAAGCCACGCTGAAGATCAGTCCCGAGCCGCCGTCGAGATCGCGAAAGGTTAATCCGAATTCGGCGCAGGCGAATTCGGCATAGATCGACTGGTCCGGATAAAAGCCCGGTTTACCTTGTCGAAATTCTCTCACGCTTCGCATGCGGGCTCTTTTGACGCGTTCTAAGATTGCGTAGCAATTTATTGCCAGATTGGTGCCGATTTCAGCAAGTTAATTGCGTGCGTGATCTCTGTTAACGAAGACCAATCGAACCATTCTGCAAAATAAACCGACTGCCATTCCGAGTTCTCAATTGTACGCCGATTGATCTTGACTATCTCCGTCATTGGCGCAATTGAAACGTCAAATCGCCAATGATTTCGGGGGTTTTCGTCGTTTCGAGACCCGAAAACCCGGCAAGAAACTGAATTGTTCTACACCAAGACGTCAGGAAAAACGAAAACACATGAGCGCGTTCTATAGAGAGAAAGTTCTTTCTGTCCGTCATTGGACCGATACGCTTTTCAGCTTCACCGCCACCCGCGATTCCGGCTTCCGTTTCCAGAATGGGCAGTTCGCGATGATCGGCCTCGAGGTCGAGGGCCGTCCGCTGCTGCGCGCCTACAGCATGGCGAGCGCCAATCACGAGGAGGAACTCGAGTTCTTCTCGATCAAGGTCGCGGACGGGCCGCTGACCTCGAAGCTGCAGAAGATCCGCGAAGGCGACACCATCCTGGTCGGCCGCAAGGCGACGGGAACGCTGATCACCGACAATCTGATTCCGGGCAAGCGCCTGCTGCTGCTGTCGACCGGCACCGGGCTCGCGCCGTTCGCGAGCCTGATCAAGGACCCTGATGTCTATGAGCGCTATGAAACCATTGTTCTGGTTCATGGCTGCCGGCAGGTTTCCGAACTCGCTTATGGCGAGGAACTGGTCGCGAAGCTGCGCGACGACGAATTGTTCGGACCGCTATTGTCCGAGAAGCTGCTGTATTATCCGACCGTGACCCGCGAGCCGTTCCGCAACCGCGGCCGCATCACCGACCTGATCACCTCGGAACAGCTGTTCAACGACATCCACCAGCCGCCGCTCGATATCGCGACCGACCGCATCATGATGTGCGGCAGCCCCGGCATGCTGGAAGAACTGCGCCAGCTGTTCGAGACGCGCGACTTCCTCGAAGGCAGCCACAACCAGCCCGGTCACTTCGTGATCGAAAAGGCGTTCGTCGAGCGCTAACGATGTCGTCCCGGCCTTGAGCCGGGACCCATACTCCGCGGCCCGCGTTGTTGAAAAGGAAAATAGCGACCAGCGTGCAAACCAATTGCCGCCCGTGGCTATGGGTCCCGGCTCAAGGCCGGGACGACGTGGGGATAGAGCGTCGCTCCCCCAGTAGCCCATCCCATCCCCCCGCTGCTATAACCCTCCCAACGCCATGCGGCCTGTGCCGACGCGGCGATCAGGGAGCCAAGTGTTGTCGGTACGCGATCAGATCGGCCCGGTGAAGACCGCCTTTGTGTTCGCCGGCGGCGGCAGCTTTGGCGCCATTCAGGTCGGCATGTTGCATTCGCTCGCCGCCCACGGAATTTCCGCCGATATGGTGGTCGGCTCCAGCGTCGGCGCCCTCAACGGCGCCTTCTATGCCGGCGACCCGACACTCAAGGGCGTGGAGCGGCTGGGCGACATCTGGCGCGGACTGACGCGGCATGACGTGTTTCCGATGAGTTGGCGCACGGTGCTGAGTTTTCTGTGGCGGCGCGATTTCCTGATTTCCCACGACGGCATCCGCAAGCTGATCGACGACCACATTCCCTATCGCAATCTGCAGGACGCCAAGGTGCCGGTGCATATCGTTACCACCGACATCATTTCCGGCGACACCGTTGTGTTGTCGGAAGGCTCGACCTCGGAGGCGATCGTCGCTTCGACCGCGATCCCCGGCGCTTTCGCGCCGATCCCCTACAAGAATTACTATCTCGCCGATGGTGCGATCTCCAGCAACACGCCGATCCAGGTCGCGGTTCAGAAAGGCGCCAAACGGCTGATCATCCTGCCGACCGGGCACGCCTGCGCCACGCAGGCGCCGCCCGTCGGCGCGGTCGCCAATGCGCTGCACGCGCTGACGCTGCTGATCGCGCGACAATTGGTCATTGAGCTGGAGGGCCTCGACCCCGGCATCGAATATTTCGTGGTGCCGCCGCTGTGCCCGCTGGTGGGATCACCTTACGATTTCTCGCGCACCGCTGATCACATCGACCGCGCGATTGCCACGACGGATGCGTGGCTGGCCGACCATGGCCTGCAGCAGGGCAAGATTCCCGGGGAAATGCGGCTGCACAGCCACTGAGACACGACGGTTACGCTGCACTGCAAAAGCAGCTTCCGATCAATTGATTCAACCACCGCCGGCTTCGGCAAATCTTTTGCGATCCCCTGTCACGTCCGTGACGGCTAGACCGTATATCGTATGGTGCTTATTCCAATGGTTGGATTAAGCTGCTGGCGAACAAGAATATTCCGCAAGAATATTCCGGCTGAGGGGATGTCATGGAAACGCTGTTGATGCCGTTCTCGCCACGCTACATCGTGCTGACGATCTGCGCGGTCGTCACGGCACTGCTGATCGGCATCGGCATCTTCGATCAAAATTTGAAGGTGTGGGAAATATTGCTGATTCCCATCGTGGTCTTCGGCGGGCTTACCCTTCTCGGCATTCGCGACCTCACGCAAGAGAGCCACGCGGTGCTGCGGAATTATCCGATCTCCGCGCATATCCGTTTTCTGCTGGAAGAGATCCGGCCGGAGATGCGGCAGTATTTCTTCGAGAGCGAGAAGGACGGCATGCCGTTCTCCCGCGATACCCGCGCGCTGGTCTATCAGCGCGCCAAGATGCAGCTCGACAAGCGGCCGTTCGGCACCCAGGAAGACGTCTATCGCGACGGTTATGAATGGATGCATCATTCGATGGCGCCGAAGGCTCGCGCCGTCGAGCAGTTTCGCGTCACCATCGGTGGTCCGGATTGCACCAGGCCGTATTCGGCCTCGGTGTTCAACATTTCGGCGATGAGTTTTGGCGCGCTTAGTCCAAATGCCGTACGCGCGTTGAATGCAGGCGCCAGGAAAGGCGACTTCGCGCATGACACCGGCGAGGGCGGCGTCAGTCCCTACCACCGCGAGAACGGCGGCGACATCATCTGGGAAATCGGATCCGGCTATTTCGGTTGCCGCAACCGCGACGGCAGCTTCAATCCCGAATTGTTCGCGCGCATTGCTTCCGACGACCAGATCAAGATGGTCGAACTCAAGATCAGCCAGGGCGCCAAGCCCGGACACGGCGGCGTGTTGCCGGCGGCCAAGGTCTCGGAAGAGATTTCAAAGATCCGGGGCGTGCCGATGGGCGAAGACTGCATCTCGCCGGCCACTCACCGCGCGTTTTCGACGCCGCTCGAAATGATGACATTCATCGGTGAGATGCGGCGGTTGTCGGGCGGCAAGCCTGCGGGCTTCAAGCTGTGCATCGGCCACCCCTGGGAGTTCCTGGCCATCTGCAAGGCGATGCTGCAGACCGGGATCTACCCTGATTTCATCGTGGTCGACGGCAATGAAGGTGGTACCGGCGCAGCACCGCTGGAATTCATGGACCATCTGGGCATGCCGATGCGCGAGGGTGTCAATTTCGTCCATAATGCGCTGGTCGGCATCAATGCCCGCGACCGCATCCGCATCGGTGCCGCCGGCAAGATTGCGACCGCCTTCGACATGGCGCGCGCGATGGCAATCGGCGCCGACTGGTGCAATTCGGCGCGCGGCTTCATGTTCGCGCTGGGCTGCATCCAGTCGCTGAGCTGCCATACCGACCGTTGTCCGACGGGGGTGACCACCCAGGACCCGCTCCGCGCCCGCGCGTTGGTGGTGCCACTCAAGAGCGAGCGGGTCTACTCCTACCATCACGCCACCCTGCACGCCCTGTCCGAACTTCTCGCCGCCGCTGGCCTCGACCATCCGCAGCAGCTACGGCCGATCCACTTCTCGCAGCGATCCTCCACGAACGACACATTGACGTTCGCGAAACTTTATCCGCCGCTGCGCCCGGGCGAGCTGATCGACGGCACCAGCGACCCACGCTTCCGCGACGCCTGGGATATGGCCCGGGCGGATTCGTTCCGGCCGGCGGGGTAGGCCTTCACGCTTACGTCATCCCGGCGGAGGCCGGGATCCATACGCCGCGGCAGCGCTTTTGGCACAGGTAGCAGAGACCTTCTAAATCAACTGATGACGGTGGTTATGGGTCCCGGCTCAAGGCCGGGACGACAAGCTATCGCCGCAGGCCCGCTGCTCTGATAAAGCCTCTCTCCATGTTGGAATGACCACCCGTAAAAAGGGAGACAATGCTTTATCTGGAACTCGGGATCGTGACGGTCCTGATCATCACCAATGGCCTGCTTTCAATGTCGGAGCTTGCCATTGTCTCGTCGCGGCCGGCACGGCTCGCCGCGCTGGTCGAAAAGAACGTCACCGGTTCCCGCCGTGCACTTGCGCTGGCGTCTGATCCAGGCAAGTTCCTGTCGACGGTGCAGATCGGGATCACGCTGATCGGCGTGCTGTCAGGTGCGATTTCCGGCGCCACGCTGGGCCAGCGCCTGACCAGCCTGCTGGTCGAATCCGGATTGTCGAAAGGTCTGGCTGACGCGATGGGCGTCGGCGTCGTGGTGAGCGTCATCACCTACGCCTCACTCATCATTGGCGAGCTGGTGCCCAAGCAGATCGCCCTGCGTGACCCGGAATCGGTGGCGGTGCGCGTGGCGCCCTACATGATGCTGCTCTCGAAAATTTCGTCGCCCCTGGTGTGGCTGCTGGATCGCTCGGGCAAGGGGCTGTTGTGGCTGCTCGGTCACCGCGGTGAAGCCGAAGAAAAGGTCAGCGAAGACGAAATCCGCACCCTGGTGGTCGAGGCCGAGAACGCCGGCGTGCTCGAGCCCGGCGAGAAGGAAATGATCGCGGGCGTCATGCGTCTCGGTGATCTTCCGGTCGGTGCCGTCATGACGCCCCGCCCCGAAGTCAGCATGATCAATCTGGCGGATACGCCTGACGTCATTTTCGCGGCGCTCGCCGGCCGCAACCATTCCCGTTTTGTGGTGTTCGACGGGGATCCGGATGCGGCGCTCGGCATTGTCCAGGCCAAGGACATGCTGGACAGCTATCTGTCTGGGCAAGCACCGGACATTCGGAAGCTGGTCCGGGATGCGCCGATCATTCCCGAATTCCTGGATGCCAGGGATGTCGTTGCCATCCTGCGCGACTCCGCGGTGCATATGGGATTGGTGCATGACGAATACGGCGTCTTCCAAGGCGTGGTAACCAGCGCCGATATTCTCGAATCGATCGTCGGTGGTTTTCATACGGAGGAGGGGCCTCCCGAAGCGGCGGTCGTGAAGCGGGACGACGGCTCCTACCTGATCTCGGGCTGGATGCCGGCCGTCGAATTTGCGAATTTGCTCCAGATCGTCCTGCCGTCGTCGCGGCAGTATCAGACCATGGCCGGTTTCCTGCTCCAGCAGTTCGGCGCAATTCCGACTGTCGGTGAGCAGGTCGAGGCGCAGGGTTGGCGCTTCGAGATCGTCGATCTCGACGGCCGGCGTATCGACAAGACATTGGCGACACGAATCGACGATGGGGCCGCCGACGAGCAGGCGTGATGGCGCGATGCCGATTTTTCTGACGTCGGGGCTCAGAATTCGCCGTGCAGACGGCCCGAGAAGATCGAGACCGGGCCACGGTCGCCATTATAGGCGGGGTTTGCGATCAGCTGATAGTCGGCGGTGAAGGTGAAATTCTTGTCGAGCGCGAACGCGTAGTAGGTCTCGAAGATGCTTTCATTGCGGTAGTTGAGCCGGCCGTCGCCGATCAGGAGGCCGAGGCCGCCCGCCGCCAGGAAGTCGCGATGGTCAGATGACAGTCCATTGACCGCTCCGCCGATGCCGAACGTATCGCTCGGTCGGCCCCAATAGCTGCCCTTGACCGACAACCCGGCGGAGACGCTGCGATCCACATCGGTGAAGGACAGGATTTCGTTGCGCCCGTCGTTCCAGCTCGCGCGGGCGAATATCCCGACATCCCTGATGAGCTGCTGTTCGGCGTTGATGTAGAATCCGTACTTGGTGTTTTCGCGCCGGATGCCGACGATGACGTCGTTGATGTCAAGCATTGGGTCCGCCGCTGCTATCCCCAGCGCGTTTCGGTAGCTGCCGGTATTGCCGCGATTGCCGAAAATGCCGAGCCGGAGCTTGCCGGGCTGATCGAAGATCGTGTGACGCTCCTCGAATTCAACCACCGCGCCGCCGGACTTGAACACGAGGACGTCGCTGTTGGGCGCGTTGGGGACCTGGAACAGGCCGGCCCGGATCGCCCAGTCCTTGCGGTTGAGTTCGACCACCGCGCCGCGGGTGAAGCCTGGAAGGTCGGCAGGGAAGTCGTAAGCCGCGGCCGACCACATCGCCCAGTTCATGAAGTCGACGCGGGGATCCTTGGCGTAGGAATTGCCGTCGAAATAGTCACCGACGGCAAAACGGCCGACCGTGACCGTGACGCGGTCGATGTCGCGCTTGCCCGCGAGTTGCATCGGACCGTCGGCGACATCTTCCTGTTCGCCGCCAAGGCCGAAGGTCTGGCGGAAGACGTAGCGCTGCGGGCGATATTTCGGATAGGGCGCGCCACCTTTCTGGGCTTCACCGTTGGAGAAGCCGGCAAGTCCCAGCGTGCTGTTGAGGCCAAAGCCCTGCGCCAGTTCGGGGTTGAAATAGAACTCGCCGTCCTGCCACAGCCGCCAGCCGAGAAACACGTCCGCGGTCCATGTTTGGCGGCCCTGGCCGCCGCCCGGAAGACTGTTGGTGCCCTCATAGGGCGAGCGCATGCGCGGATAGGCTTGCGCGATGACCGTGGTCTGCCCGTGTACATTCCAGTTTTTCGGCTCGGGAAGCGCGGTGCGTCCATCGACCGGTGTGGGACCCGCCCAGGGCGGCGTCTCCCACAACCGGTAATTCAGTCCGAGCTTGAACAAATGAATGTTGGGATCGACGTTGACGCGCGGCAATCCGACGTCGGTCAGGTCGTAGGTCCGCCGCGCCAGTTCGACGTAATTGTATTCGGCCTTGGCGGTCCAGTTGCCGCCGACCGCCACTTCGATGCCGAGGCCTGCGGTCCAGCCGACATGCGTGAGGTATCGCTTCGGCGGGATGATGACCCCGGTGTCGTTGAGGTTGATGTGGGTGCTTCCCCAAGCGATGCCGCCCGTGACGTAAGGCATCCACGTTCCCATCGCGTAGCCGACCCGGCCGCGCGCGGTTGCGATGTAATCGATGGTGCTGTTGAACGGCACCGGCGCGAGCCGCGGAATGTCCACCGGGCTGCCGAACGAAACGTCAGCCTCGATACCGAGCACGACCTTGTTGGCCAGCTGGCGGTTGTAGCCGGCCTGGTAGCCGCCGGTCAGTCCAGTCACGCTGTGGGGTAGGAACACGCCCTGCAAGGGCTCGGTGTTGGTGCCCGGGCCAAGGCTGCCGGCGCCGTAACCGACATGGCCGCCCACATAGAAACCGGTCCAGCTATAGACGGCCTTGAGCGCAGGCGCCTTGAGAGACAAATCGGCGGCCAGGGTGGGACTGGCGAGCGTCATGGCACCGACGGCGGCGCCAGCCAAAACATGCTGCAGGGATTGGCGGTACGAACCCATGGTGCGGCCTGTTCCAGCGCGAAGCGGGCTGCGGTCTCGTTCCATCACTGCAGATTTGAGCGCCTGCCGCCACCCAAGAAATGAAGTCATCAACCCCGCCGCCCCCGGTCGGCTTCTTCCCGATTCGTCCGCACAAAGCCAGATCGGGAAAACGCACCATACACCCTCACCCCTAGTTGCAAGTGATTCGCAGCAGAAACAAGAGGAGGTCGGTACTGGATGGCATTCTCACGTGACAGTTTTGTAACGGCTCTCGGAGCGGGAGGTGAGGGCGGACGCCGGTGTTTCGCGCCCGGCAGATCGCCTGCTAGGCTGCGCCGAAACAACGGAAATGCCATGCGCCTGAGTGTCTCGATCGGAGTGTTTCTTGTGTTCGGGACGATGGCTGCGGCGATCGCAGAGCAGGATTTGAAATCCAATGCCGCCGCCACCGACAATTTGCCTGCCGTCGACGTCGAACTGGTGATCGCAACCGACGTTTCCTACTCGATGGACACGAAAGCGCTCGCTGCGCAACGCGAGGCCTATGCGGAGGCTATCGTCTCGCAAGCATTCCTTGAAGCCGTCGCGGCAGGACCGAATAAAAAGATTGCGGTCACCTATTTCGAATGGTCGGCGTTCCGCGACCAGCGGCTTCTCGTTCCCTGGCGGGTGATCGATGGCCTGGAATCGGCCTCGGCGGTGGCCGCGGAGATCGCGAAAACGCCGATACGGCGGGGTACGCAGACCTCGATCTCCGCCGCGATCAATTTCGCGATTCCGCTATTCGATACAAATCCCTATCGCGGGCTACGGCGCCTGATCGATATTACCGGAGACGGGCCGAACACTGTCGGCGGCCCGGTCGCCGGCGCGCGCGATGCGGCGTTGGCGAAGGGCATTGCCATCAACGGCCTTGCCATCATGGCCAAGCAGCAGCCGAACGTCATGGATATCGCCGACCTCGATTTGTATTATGAGGATTGCGTAATTGGCGGGCCTGGCGCGTTCGTCGTCGCCAACAAGGTCGAGGACGAACTCAAGGAGGCGGTCCGCACCAAGCTCATTCGTGAGATCAGGGGACCGGCGCAGGATCAGAAGATCGTTCCGGCCACCGAGAAACAAACCCGGGTCTCCTGCCTGATCGGCGAGCAGATGTGGCAGGAGCGCTGGGGCCGTCCGTTCGAGCAGAGCCCGAAGTGCCCTGATCCCACCAAAGTGTGCGGGACGATCCCGCCAAGGGGCTAGCTGAAATGGCCCAAAAAAATGACCCGCCCGGGGGGACAGCCGGGCGGGTCGGTTCGGCACAGGGTGGATGAGGCGCCATGCCGGACAGGGAACCACGAGAGCAGCCGTAAGGCGGTCATCGTGGTCCGCACCCAGTTGGACGGAGCCATCCCGCTTCCGGTTCGAACGAAGTTTCGGGAATCCAGACTGAAGATGATTCTGCAGTCAATACAGCCGCTTAGAGGATGTAATCCGGCCCGGTCGCCAGCCGCTTCACGTCGAATTTATCGACATCCCCGAGCAATTCGCAGAACGCGCGGGCGCCGTGATCGAGCAGCTTTTCGCCCTTTTCGGCGGAGGCCTGGGTAGCGTCCCCGACGGCGCCGCTGCCGTGCAGGTCCTGCGCCTGCCAGGCGAATGGCGCGGGACGATGCGCCGACAGCCAGCGGTGATCCTTTTCCATCGCGATGCTGCTCGGGCGAAAATCGATGATCGCCTCCTGGCGCACGGTTTGCGGATATCGCGCCAGCATGATCGAGGTCTCAATCGCGCCGCCATGGATGCCGTGACGCAGTTCTTCCGCCGGGAACAGTCCGTCCGGGACGCCGAAGCGCGACCAGCTGGTGGTGACCACGAGCAGTCCATGCTGTGCGCGGAGATCCTGCGCCACCAGTGTCATCGCCGCGCTGTTGCCGCCATGGCTGGTCACCATCACGAGCTTCCTGACGCCGGCGCGCGCGACGCTTTCGCCGAGCGCCATCCAGCTCTTCAGCGCGATTTCAGTGGGCAGCGTCAGTGTGCCCGGATAGTCGATATGCTCGGTGGAAATCCCGACCGGCTGCAGCGGCAGGAACGTGACCGGAGCGCTCGCCGGCAGCAGCTCGCGGACCCGCGCCAGATAGGCCTCGCCGATCATGACGTCGGTACCGAGAGGCAAATGCGGGCCGTGCTGTTCGGTTGCCGCCAGCGGCAGCACCGCGATCCAGCGCTCGGGGCCGCTGGCTGCGATATCGGGCCAGTGGATGTCGGTCCAGTTGCGGGGCGGAACAGGCGAAGTCATCGAGCCAAGCGTTTCTTTGAATGGATTTGCAGGGTAGTTTGTTAGTCAACCAGGGACGATATCTCCCTCCTTGGGGGCGTGATCCACGTCCACACCCTCCTTATCATGGGCCAGAACGATCGACGGAGTCCAACCATGAACCCGGCCTTTTTGCCGCGAACGTTAACCGCAGCCCTATTGGCGCTGGTGGCCGCGCTGGTGCCTGCGCGCGGGCAGGCCCTCGATAAGGTCTCGTTTGGAACCAATTGGGTCGCGGAAGCCGAGCATGGCGGCTTTTTCCAGGCGGTCGCCGACGGCACCTACAAGAATTACGGGCTTGATGTCACCATCGTGCCGGGCGGCCCCAACACCAACAACCGCATGCTGCTGATCGCCGGCAAGCTCGACTTCTTCATGAGCGCGAACACGCTGCAATCCTTCGATGCGGTCACCAACAAGGTGCCGCTGGTGGCGGTCGCCGCCATCTTCCAGAAGGATCCGCAGGTCTTTCTGACCCATCCGGAATTCAAGATCAGCAAACTGGAGGATCTCAAGCCCCTGACGCTGCTGGTGTCGAAGGAAGGCATTACGAGCTATTTCCAGTGGCTGAAGTCCGAGTATGGGTTTAGCGAGAGCAAGGTCAAACCCTACACCTTCAACTCACAGCCCTTCATCGTGAACAAGCAAAGCGCGATGCAGGGATATGTCACCTCCGAGCCGTACGCGGTCGAAAAGGCCGCCGGCTTCAAGCCCAACGTCGTGCTGCTGGCCGATTACGGCTTCAACGCCTATTCGACCCTGATCGAGACCCGCACCGAGATCGTCGACAAGAAGCCCGACCTGGTGCAGCGCTTCGTCGATGCGTCCATGATCGGCTGGTACAACTATCTCTACGGCGACAACACGCCGGGCAATGCCATGATCAAGAAGCTCAATCCGGAAATGACCGATGAACTGCTGAAATATTCCACGGCCAAGATGAAGGAATACGGCATCGTCGATTCCGGCGACACGTTGAAGGACGGCATCGGCGCCATGACCGACGCGCGCGTCGCCAGCTTCTTCGACAAGATGGTGCGCGCCGGCGTGGTTCGCCGCGATATCGACTACCGCCAGGCCTATACGCTGCGCTTCATCAACAAGGGCGTCGGCCTCAATCTGCGGCCGAAGAACTAGGCGTGATGGCCGGTCCCGCTTTGTCTGAAGCCGATGCGATGGCGGTGAGCCTTGGTGACGTCACCAAGGTCTATGACAATGGCGTGGCCGCGCTTGGACCGCTCGACCTCGACGTCAGGCGTGGCGAATTCGTCTCCTTGCTCGGCCCCTCCGGCTGCGGCAAATCCACCGCCTTGCGGCTGATTGCGGGACTGACCACGCCAAGTTCAGGTGTGGTCGGCGTTTCGCAACCCGCGAACGAAACCCGCGCGGGTCATGCCATCGGCTTTGTGTTTCAGGAGCCGACCCTGATGCCGTGGGCCAGCGTGCGGGACAATGTCCGGCTGCCGCTGAAGCTTGCCGGCATGCCGGCGACGGAAGCGGACAGGCGGATCAGCGAGGCGCTGGCGCAGGTGGCCCTGTCGGAGTTCGCCGCTGCATACCCGCGCGAATTGTCCGGCGGCATGAAGATGCGGGTATCGCTGGCGCGGGCGCTGGTCACCCGTCCGGATATCCTGCTGATGGACGAGCCGTTCGCCGCACTCGACGAGATCACGCGCTTCCGTCTCAACAACGATCTGTTGGAGCTGTGGCGCAAGCTGAATATGACGGTCATCTTCGTCACCCATTCGGTGTTCGAGTCGGTGTATCTGTCGCAGCGCGTGGTCGTGATGTCGTCACGGCCCGGGCGCGTCAGCGCCGAATTTCGTATCGACACGCCGGAGCCGCGGGTCGAGGACTTCCGGATGTCGGCCAGCTATGCCGCCTATTGCCGCGAGGTCTCACAAGCGCTGGTGCCCTCCTATTCGGGGCCAACAAGCGTATGAGTTCTTCACGGGATTTTGTTCGCTTTTTGCTACCCGTCGTGGTGCTTGCCGCCGGCATCGCGTTGTGGGAGCTGGTGGTGCGCGTCAACGATATCCAGCCCTATGTGCTGCCGGGGCCATCAGCCGTGTTCCAGACGCTGGTCGCGGACTGGCCGGTGCTGTCGGAATCCCTCGGCGTCACCTTGCTGACCACGCTGGAGGGCTTCATCGCCGCCGCCATCGGCGGCGTTGCGCTGGCGCTTTTGTTCAATCAATCGAAATGGCTGGAATATTCGCTGTTTCCCTATGCGGTGATCCTGCAGGTCACGCCTGTGATCGCGATCGCGCCATTGCTGCTGATCTATCTGCAGCAACAAACCGCGGTCATCGTTTGCGCCTGGATCGTCGCCTTCTTTCCGGTGCTGTCCAACACCACGCTCGGGCTCAATTCGGTCGACCGCAATCTGGCCGGCCTGTTCAGCCTCTATGGCGCGTCACGGCTGCAGACGCTGCGGTACCTGAAATTGCCGGCAGCATTGCCCTATATTCTCGGTGGATTGCGGATCGCAGGCGGATTATCTCTGATTGGCGCAGTGGTCGCCGAAATCGCGGCCGGGACGGCGGGCGCAGGCTCGGGCCTTGCGTTCCGTATTGCCGAGTCCGGCTACCGTCTCAACATTCCCCGAATGTTCGCCGCTCTGCTGTTGCTCTCCGTCGCCGGGATTGTCATCTATGGGCTGCTGGCGTTAATTTCGCATCTGGTACTGCGGCGCTGGCATGAAAGCGCGCTTCGAAAGGAAAACTGATGGCTGCCGGGAATATTTCGTCCGAAAAGATCGATTTGCTGGTCTATGGGCCAATCAGGCCGATCCTCGAAAACGGCTTTTCCGACCAATATGTACTGCACAAGGCGGAGAGCCGGGCGGATCTCGAACGGTTGACGCCCGACGTGCTGGCCAAGACCCGCGGCATGGCGGTCACCTATCATTCGGTGCCGGCCGACGCCAAGGCGTTGTCGCATTTTCCCAAGCTCGAGATCATCGCCAGCTTCGGCGTCGGCTACGACCACGTCGATTGCAACTATTCGCGTGAGCATAATGTGGTGGTCACCAACACGCCCGACGTGCTGACCGAAGAGGTCGCCGACGTTGCAATGGGACTTTTGATCTCGACCCTGCGCGAATTCGTCAAGGCCGATCGCTATCTGCGCTCGGGCCTGTGGCAGACGCAGAATTATCCGCTCAGCGTCGGGTCGCTGCGCGACCGCAAGGTCGGCATCGTCGGCATGGGTCGCATCGGCCAGGCGATCGGCCGCCGGCTGGAGGCTTCGCTGGTGCCGGTCTCCTATCATTCGCGCAATCCGTCATCGGCGGTCTCCTACAAGCACTATGGCGACCTGATGGAGATGGCGAAGGCGGTCGACACGCTGATCGTGATCGTGCCCGGCGGCGCCGCTACCGCGAAGATGATCAATGCCGACGTCCTCAAGGCGCTCGGGCCGCGCGGTGTATTGATCAACGTGGCGCGCGGCTCGGTGGTCGACGAAGAGGCGCTGGTCGCGGCGCTGAAGTCGGGAACGATCCTGGCGGCGGGGCTCGACGTGTTCGCCAAAGAGCCGAGCGTGCCGGATGAACTGAAGGCGATGCAAAATGTCGTGTTGCTGCCACATATCGGCTCAGCCTCGGTGGTAACGCGCAATGCCATGGATCAGCTCGTGGTCGATAACATCAAGAACTGGTTTGCCGGCAAGGCGCCACTGACGCCCGTGCCGGAAACGCCGGTGAAGGGGCGCTGATGCAAGCTGGCCGCCCAGGTGTCGCGGTTGCGGTGCTATCAGCGCTGCTCGCCGTTCTGCTGGTTCCTGGATCGCCTGCGTGGTCGCAGGCGGCTCCGAGCCTGCAGAAAGACATGGTCGGCCAGTGGGAGCTTGCGACCACCGAGCGCAGCAAGACCTGCGTCGTTACGCTCAAATCCGATACGACGGCGCAAGGCCTGAAGCTCGAACTTGAGCCGAGCTGCGCGGCGGCGCTGCCCTTCACCAAGGATATCACCGCCTGGAGTATCAAGGGCCTCGGCGACATCGTGCGGATGCAGGATGCCGCCGGCCAGCCGGTGATCGATTTCACCGAAGTCGAGAGCGGCATTTTCGAAGGGCTGCGGACCGGCGAAGGCGTCTACATCCTGCAGAATCTCGCGGCCGCCCGCTCGCTCGCCAAATCGATGGACCAGATGATCGGCGACTGGTCGATGGTGCGCGGCAATGGCAAGGCGATCTGCGGCCTGACGCTCACCAACACCGAGGCGACCGGCGATAATTTCCAGGTATTTTTGAAGCCGCGCTGCGATCCCGCGGTGGCGGCGTTCGCGCCCAACCAGTGGCGGCTTGATCACGGCCGGATGATATTGCTGTCGGCCAGCGGCCAGACCTGGCAGTTCGAGGCCGACGACAATGCGCAATGGCGGCGGGTGCCCGACAGCGCCGATCCCCTGATCATGATCCGGGGACAGTAGGCACCATCGGCGCCGACCCCGACGACAGGAGGGTCCGGCGGAACCTTTTCGCTGTCGCCGCCTTTCTTCGAACCACTATGCCACAGCGATCACCAATTGGTGTCGCCAGGTCCCGCGCACGCGGTTCGATCGTGTGGAAGCTGAACCGCGGCGGGCCGGGAACGGTAGGGATCAGTCATGTCGCTCTTTGGCTATGTCAGGCGCATGTTGATGGCGCCCACTACGCTGCTGGTTTTGATGGCCGCTGGATCGGCTTCGGCGCAGTCATCGGTTCCGCCCCAGCTAGCAGGCTGGTGGATCGCGGTCGACAACATCGCCTTTCCGCCGCTGTGGCGGGACGGCACCATCGTGGCGATGGAGGAGCTTCTCATCATCGGGAGCGACGGGCGGTTCGAGAACCGCATGATGGGATTTTACGGTGTCGACCCCGGCTATTGCGCCAAGGAAAATCTCTGCAGCGATGCACCGCTGGTGGCCACCGGACGGCTCGCGCTTTCAGGTTCGGCCCCTGCCACTGGCAAGCAACAGATCCTTGAGTCCGGAAGCAAACTCCTGCTTAGCGATATCAGTACGGCGGCGAACCGAATTGACTCGCCGCGCGGCGATCCGATCATCCGCTCGCGCAGCGTGAGCGCAACAAGTGCCTGGATGGTCGAGGGTCGGATGGATGTGGACGACGGTACGCTTTTCTTGCGTCAGGCCGCGGGCGAGGAGCCGCGTGCCTTCGTCAAGATAGCGCCCGAGAAATTGCGCCGGCTGCGCGCGGGCATCATCGTGTCCGAGCTCTCCGCCCTGCAGCATTGGCGCTGCTATCTCGCTTCCGCCACCGGCGGAGACGCACGGTTGATGCCGCTGCGCAATGACAAGCCGATGCTGCCCGCGGTCCGCGACTACATCGCGGCCGCGCACTATTATTTGACCGCACTGACCTACGCGGGCCGCCCAACGGTCGATGATCCCGATCCCGCCCAGCGCCGGCTTGCCGGGGTCGCGCTCGAGGATTTGATGGTCGGGTCGCCGGCAAAGCTGCCGCAGCCCAGGACCGTTCAGGAGCGGCGCGAGGTCAAGGCGGTTGCAAGATATCTCACCGTGGTGGTCAAGGGCGAGCAGCCCGAAGCGGCAAAGGCCATGATGGCGCGGGAATTCCCTGGCGTCCCCTTGCGCCAGGATCTGGCCGAAGCGGAAATATTGGCGTTGACGACCTATTTGCGCGGCGGTGCGGATCGAAACCGGCTGTTTTGCGCTGGATGAGGCGGGTATTACTGCCGAGACCGCGCTGATCCCGGATCGCCGCGTCCATTGGCCCCCTCGAAAAATTCTCAAAACCCCTGTCGATTCCCGGCAATCCCGTTCGTCGTCTCAAATAGCGGGACAGTTCCGCGGGCTGGGTGCCTGCGGCTCGCCTCAAACAGGAGTTTTTCATGCGCTTCATGTCGATCGTCATGTCGTCCCATCCGCCCGCCGAGCCGCCGGCAGCAATGATGGAGGCGATGAACAAGCTCGCCGACAGGGAAATCAAGGCCGGCCGCATGCTGGACACCGGCGGGTTGATGCCGCTCGCGATGGGCGCGCAGGTGCGCATCACCGACGGCAAGCTCAGCGTCGTCGATGGCCCGTTCGTGGAGGCCAAGGAAGTGATCGGCGGCTACGCGATATCAGAACTGCGCAGCAAGGAAGAGGCGGTGGCGCTGGCGAAGGAATTCATGCAGCTCCACATCGATCACATGCCGGGCTGGGAAGGGACGTGCGAGATTCGCGCGTTCTTCGACGGCGCGCCGGGCGAGTGTTCCTGATCATCGCCGTTCGTCATCCCGGCCGCCGATAACGAGCGATAGCGGTGGCTAACTCACAAGGGAGTTCTTCACATGCGCTTCATGTATATCGTTACGCCTGTCCACCCCACCCCGCCGACGCCCGAATTGATGGCGGCCGTGCACAAGCTTGCCGAACGCGAAATCAAGGCCGGCCGTATGGTCACCAGCGGTGCGCTACAACCTCGGACATTGGGAGCGCAAGTGCGAATCACGGACGGCACGCTCGGCGTCGTCGACGGGCCGTTCGTGGAAGCCAAGGAGGTGATCGGCGGCTATGCGATCTTCGAGCTCCGCGACAAGCAGGAAGCGATCGAGAAGGCGGTCGAGTTCATGCAGGTCCACCGCGACTACATGCCGGGTTGGGAAGGCACGTGCGAAGTCCGCGCTTTTGTGACGGCGGATTGGGAGGCGGCTTGCTCGGTCAGTGCGCGAGCCGCCTCTTGAAGCGGGTGCGGCGCGGACGGTGTTGGCGGTGATGACCGCCGCCGACATCCATCGCACCGTCGTCGCGGTCTGGCGCATTGAGCAGCCGCGGCTGCTCACCAGCCTGTCGCGGATGCTGCGCGACGTGCCGCTGGCCGAGGACCTGACGCAGGAAGCGCTGCTGGCGGCGATCGAGCACTGGCCTGTCACGGGCGTTCCGGAAAAGCCCGGCGCCTGGCTGATGGCGATCGCCAAGCGGCGGGCGCTGGATCAGCTGCGCCGCCGCCAGATGCTCACCCGCAAGCACGAGATCGTGGCGCGGGACATGGAGCAGGAACAGCAGGCCATGCCCGATTTCGACAGCGCGCTCGACGACGATATCGGCGATGAATTGCTGCGGCTGATCTTCACGGCCTGCCATCCGCGCCTGTCGCGCGAAGCCCGTGCCGCGCTGGCGCTGCGGATGATCTGCGGCCTGACAACGGACGAGATCGCGCGCGCCTTCCTGCTGCCGGAGGCGACCATTTCTCAAAGGATCGTGCGCGCGAAGCGGACGCTGTCGGAATCAGGTCTCGCTTACGAGACACCACGCGGCGAGGAGCTTTCCGAAAGGCTCGCTTCCGTGCTGGAGGTCGTCTACCTCATCTTCAACGAGGGCTATACGGCGGCCCGCGGCGACGAATGGCTGCGGCCGCAGCTTTGCAACGATGCGCTGCGCATGGGGCGCGTGCTCACCTCGATCGCGCCGCAGGAATCCGAGGCGCACGGCCTGCTGGCGCTGATGGAGTTGAACGGCTCGCGCACAGCCGCACGGACGGATCAGGCCGGCGATCCCATCCTGCTGATGGACCAGAACCGCGGGCTGTGGGACCAGCTCCAGATTCGCCGCGGGCTGCTGGCGCTGGCGCGGGCGCGCGATCTCGGCGGCGCCGGTGGTTTCTATGCCCTGCAGGCGGCGATCATCGCCTGCCACGCGCAGGCGTCGGCGCCCGATGAAACCCCCTGGTCGCGCATTGCAGAACTCTACGCCGAACTGGCCGCGTTGGTGCGCTCGCCCATCATCGAACTCAACCGCGCCGTTGCGGTCGGCATGGCCGAGGGACCGGCCGCAGCGCTCGTGATCGTGGACCGTCTCGCGGGCGAACCCGCGCTGAAGACCTATCATTTGCTGGGAAGCGTTCGCGGCGATCTCCTGCACAAGCTCGGACGCTTCGAAGAAGCGCGCGCCGCGTTCGAGGCCGCTGCCAGTCTCGCCGGCAACAAACGCGAACAGGAATTGTTGAAGCGGCGCGCCGTCGAAGCAGGCAGCGGCGCGCCGGCTTGAGCCTAGATGAAGCGGAACTGCGACCGTTCACGCTTCGCAAGTTTTGGAATCGCCTGACCCTGGATGATATTCTTGAAGTGCGGCGTTTGCTGATGATCGGCGAACGCTGCTTCGCCAGCGAACACCTCATAGAAGAAATATTTGTGCGGCTCCGCCAGGTTCTGATGGATCTGGAATTCCTTCACGCCGGGCTCGCGCTGCGCCTGCGGCAGGAAATCTTTCAGTAGACTAGCGACCGCCGCTTCCTCGCCCGGATTGACTTCCCAGAACGCGGTGACGACCAGGCTTTGGTTGGCGTTGTCGATTGCTGCCATGTTGTTCTCCTGTGAATGCAGCGCCGGTTCGACCCGGCGACTGCGATCATCATGGCAGGGGTCGCGACTTCAATGCTTCGACATCAATCGAATTGTCGTATGAGCACGGCGTGCGGAACCAGCGCAAGGTTTCGATGCGACGACAGCGCCCCGCGCCAATCATCAACAGCACGGCATCGGCTCCGCCGGTTCGAACATCCTTCCCGCTAGCCTGCGGAGCCCGTGCGCGCGCTCGCACGCTTCTTTCGGTAGTCGAGCACGGGAAGCCCGCCCCAACCCCAATTTCCGGTGTCGACTTCGTCGATGACGACGAAGGTCGATTCCAGTGGCTTCTTCAGCACGTCGAGCAGCAGCTGGCTGATGCCCTTGATCAGCGCGGCTTTTTCTTCCCTTGTGGCCGCGTCGGCACCGCCTTCGGTGCCTTCGCGGGTGATCTGGATGGTGACGATGGGCATGTTCATTGTCCTTGCTGGAGTTGTTTCGAATGGCTGTCAGTGACCGGCGCTCTGGCCGCCATCGACATGCAGGATTTCGCCGGTAACGAAGGCGGCGCTTTCCAGGAACAGCACGGCGTCGACGATGTCCTTCGCCTCGCCCATGCGCCCTACCGGATGCAGATTGGCCAGGAATTCATGCGTTTCAGGTTTGTGCATCGGGGTCTTGATGACGCCGGGGGAGACAGCGTTGACGCGGATGCCCCGCTTTGCGTACTCGATCGCGAGCGCTTTGGTGGCGGCGTTCAATCCGCCCTTGGTCAGCGAAGCCAACACCGAGGGAACGTTGCTGTTGGCATGATCGACCAGGCTGGTCGTGATCTGTACGATGTGACCCGAACCCTGCTTCAGCATCTCGCCCGCGGCGAGCTTGCTGAGGTGGAAGAAGCTGCCGAGATTGATTGCAATGACGGACGCGTAATCTTCCGCGCTGTACTCGGTGAATGGTTTGGCGACGAAGATTCCGGCATTGTTGACCAGTGAATCGATGCGACCGAAACGCTCCAGCGCCTGCGACACGATTTTCTGCGCGGTCGCCGGATCGGAAACGTCGCCCGCCACAGCCAGAACATCCGGATCGCTGGACGGCTTGATCGAGCGGGAATTGGCGACGACGCGGTAGTTGCGATCGCGATATCCCTTCACCAGATCCGCGCCGATGCCTTGCGACGCGCCGGTGATGATGACGACTTTCTGTTCCTTACCCATGGTAGCCTCCTGATCTCTGTGAAGCGGCAGGTTTGCCGCCGGGCCGTGTGGCGCCGATGGAGATCAGGCTAGTTCTTCCGGGTTTCGGAGCGAATACCCGCTATTCGGAAGGCACTCTTCCGTTGCGCGAACGAATGGCGCTGGCATTCTTGTCGGCCTCGTTCGAAAGCCGGGTGAAATACCGCTTCAGGCGCGGCGCGGCGAAATCGACAAAGGCCCGCACCTTCGGTACCGACAAACGCCCCTGCGGCGCCAGCAAATGAACCGGCAGCGGCGGGTGTTCGTCCTTGCCGAGCAGCAGTTGCAGCCGGCCGTCGCGGATTTCGTCGGCGATGTGATAGGAAAACAGCCGCGTGACCCCGTGCCCTTCCGTCACGGAGGCGATCGCCGCCCGAACCGTGTTGACGACCAGCCGCGGCGCGAACTGGACCACCCGTGGAACCGAGGATCCCTTCAACGGCGGGAAGCTCCAGGAATCCAGCCCGAAATGGGTCATGGCGACAATCCGGTGCTTTGCCAGATCGGCCGGTTCGCGGATGACGGGATGCCGCGCCAGATATCCCGGTGACGCCGCGATCACGCGGCGAACTTCGCCGACACGCACTGCGACGAAATTCGAATCGGCGAGATGCGCGATGCGGAGCGCAACGTCGATGCCCTCGTCGATCAGATTCACCGGCCGGTCGAGCAGAACGAGCCGCGCCGACACCGCCTGATATTCGTTCATGAAGGCTTCGAGAATCGACCGCAGGATATCTTCACCGGTGATGATGGGCGCGGTCAGGGTCAGCGTGCCGCGTGGCGCCGAGCGCTCGCTGCCGGCGACGAGATCGGCCTCCTCGAGTTCGACGAGAACGCGGCGGCACGCCGCGACGTAGCGCTCGCCGGCCTCACTCAGCTTCAGCGACCGCGTGGTGCGATGAAGCAGTTCAGCCCCCACATGGTTCTCGAGGAAGGCGATCGCGCGGCTCACGGCGGCCGGTGACCGGCGCAGGCGTCTGCCGGCACCGGCGAGGCTGCCCTCGTCGACGGCGGAGACAAAGACTTTCATCGCGTCGATGCGGTCCATTTGGTCTTCCGCCCAGGGGACACTGGCCGTCCGGTCATAGGCATTCTTCCGCAGATCGGCAAGGTGGGTAACCGGCTGACGAATGTAGCTCCGGTGCCGACCTCGGTTGCGGTGCGCAGCTGTGATTGACATTCCGATCCCTGGTCGCAAATGATCGAGCCTGCAATCAACTGGCGAAGCGTTCATGCCAAACATACGATCTGCCGTCTCAAGGGCCACGCTCGGCATGCTCGCTCTGGCCGCTTCGATCTCCAGCGATGCCGCATTTGCGCAAGGCGGAGCAGCGTCGGTCTGGCCAACCCGGCAATGGCAGACGTCCACGCCGGAAGAGCAGGGCATGGATTCGATGGCGCTCGCCGACCTGCTCGATTTCGGGAAAACCCGCAGCCTCGACAGCCTGTTGCTGGTTCGGCGTGGACGCATCGTGCTGGACGCCTATTACGCGCCATATACGGCCGACATTCCGCACCGGATAAACTCGTCGACCAAGGCGGTGGTCGGAACGCTGGCGGCGATTGCCTACAAGGATGGTCTGCTGGACAGTTTCGACCATCCGGTGCTGGATTTCTTTGGCGATCGCAGCGTCGCAGATGCCGACGACAGAAAGAAAGCCATCACGGTTCAGCACCTGTTGGATATGACATCGGGAATCGACTGGAAGGAGCCGCTGGACGGGCGTCCGGATTCGATCATCGAAATGAGCCGCCAGAAGGACTGGATCAAATTCATCCTTGATCGTCCGATGTCGAGCGCGCCGGGCGAGGCCTTCAACTACAACAGCGGCGGCACGCACCTGTTGTCCGGCATCATCACCAAGCTCACCGGCATGAGCGCCGCGGACTATGCGAAGGCCAAGCTGTTCGAGCCGCTCGGGATCACCGTCTCGAACTGGTGGCGTGATCCCCAGGGTAATTCGACCGGCGGATACGGTCTGGCCTTGCTGCCGCGCGACATGGCGAAGATCGGCTATCTGTATTTGCGCAACGGCCAATGGGAGGACAAATCGCTGCTTCCACCCGGCTGGATCGACAAGGTGAGCCACGCCACCGTGAACATGAATATGCCGAGAACGCCGGATCTGCGGTATTCCAATTTGTTCTGGGCGCTTCCCGACAAGCACGTCTACATGGCGAACGGATACCATTGCCAGCTCATCATGGTTTTGCCCCGGCTTGATATCGTCGCGGTGACGACCGCCAGGGATTTTTGTCCGTTAGGCAGGCTGGCTGATCTGATTTCTGGCGCCGTCAAATCCGAAACGGCATTGCCCCCTGACACCACCGCCTCGAATCGGCTCGCGGACAAGATTCGCGAGATATCGACCGAGAAGGCGACGGAAATTGGCGAAACGCCGGGGACCGCAGCCGTGGTCTCGGGACGTACCTACAAGTTTTCGGCCAATGCGCTGAACGTGAAATCGATATCGCTGATCCTCGCTCATCCGAGCCCGCATTACGACCTCGAGTTATACGCATCCGATCCGAGCCAGCCGTCACGCCGGTTTATCGGTCCGATTGGACTTGATGGTCTGTATCGCAAGGCAGACTCGATCGTCGGCGGCGTATTTGCAACCAAGGGGAAGTGGTTGAACGGCTCCACGTTTGAGATTGAGCGGCAGGCGGTGGGAATGGACGAGCTACAGAAGTGGACCCTGTCGTTTGACGGCGACAGGCTTCACCTTCGCGGCAGGGACAGGGCCGGCCGCGAGGTTTCCGCTGATGGCGAAGCTGGCGGCTAATCGGGCAAAGTCTGTTGTGCGGCGGGCGTTTGGTCGAGGCCTCGACTTCGCCGCGCAGAAACTATTCGCTCGGGCTGATCGCGATGACGATCGCATCCGACGGGACGCCGCTGACCTGCAGCGTGAACGGGGTGGTACCAAGCTCCAGGCGCAGGCTCTTGCGCAATCCCGGGCAATCGCTTCGCCCGGTGCTGCCGACGGAGCGTGCATAGCGTCCGTCCTGGACGATGTCGATCCACGCGTCCTCCGAGAGGGTCACCTGATAGATGCCTGGCCGCTCGGTCGCCGGAAATCGAACGGAGCCGCCAAACCATCGTTCGATCCGCGGCTTTCGCTCCGGCGGCATTTCGAATACGGCCTCACCGGCCGGCCGCAGACTAATTGCAATGGCTGCCTTCGGAAATGCTGCGAGCGTTGCGCCGGACGCGACGCTCGTTTTGTCGGATGCCGTAAACCATGCGCGTTCACGCGCCAGCGACCACGCGAATTTTTCGCAGCCGTCATCGGCCGCGCTCGCTTGTGTGAGCATCGCAAGGAACGTGATGCCGAGCAGGCCGATGCGGCGCATGTTCAATCCATCCCCTATGGCGCCGCGCCCGGCGCCGCAAATCCGTGCTTGGCGAGCAGCTGCTGGCCCTCGGTCGAAAGAATGAACAGCGCGAATTTGTAGGCGGGCGCCGACGCGTCGTTGATCACGGTCAGTCCGTAGTCGGCGCCGACCGCCAGCGCGTCGGGAAGAGCGACGATCTGCTGCTCCGGATTTTCCTTCTGCGCCGCCAGCGCGCCGGTGCAATAGGTCAGGAAGATGTCGGCGGCGCCCTGTGCGAGCAAATTGCCATAGATCGAGCGGTCTGGAGGTGCCGGGGGGCTGGTCGGCCCACCGGTGAGCTGCAGCGCTTTCTTGTCGAGCAGGGCGTAGGCGCCGGGTTTGATCTTGTCGGCCTTGCGAAACACTTCCCAGGCATAGTCGCCTGACGGGTCGGCGCGCGGCGTCGAGGTGCCGAGCTTGATCCCGGCGTCGAGCATCCGGTCGAGCAGCGTCGCGGGCTCGATTGCGAGCCCCGGCCTCACCAGCGCGCACAGCTTGTTGCGCGCGAACAGCACCACCGGGCCGCTGCGTTTGGCGAGCGCCAATGCGCGCGGGTGCTCCATGTTGGCGGAAGCGAACACTTCAGCCCTGGCGCCGCCGGCGATCTCGTCCTTCAGCAAACCGGATGCGCCGAACTTTGCCTTCACCTTGGTCCCGGTTGCGGCCTCGAAACTTGCCGCAACGTCGGTCAGCGCGCCACGCAAGCTGCCGGCGGCATGAAGCAGCACCAGATCCTCCGCAATGGCTGGTGCTGACATCAACGCGAGAACCGCAAGGCTTGCAAAAGGGCGAATGCGCATCAGGCGCCCGGATCGCTGGCATTGGGATAGAACAGCTGCTCGCCGTTGATCTTGAAATCGGCGATCGCCTTCTGGCCTTCGGCCGAAACCAGCCAGTCGATGAATTGCTGGCCGAATTCCTTCTTGACGTCCGGATGCTTCGCCGGATTCACCAGCATGACGCCATACTGGTTGAACAGCCGCTTGTCGCCCTCGACCTCGATGACAAGTTCGCCCTTGTTCTTGAACGAAAGCCAGGTGGCGCGATCGGTCAGCACATAGGCGTTTGAAGCTGCCGCGGTGTTGAGCGCGGCGCCCATGCCCTGGCCGATCTCCTTGTACCATGGGCCCTTGTCCGCCGCGATGTCGATGCCGGCGACCTTCCAGAGATTGAGCTCGGCCTGGTGCGTGCCGGACTTGTCGCCGCGCGAAATGAAGTCGATGCCCTTGTCCTTGAGCGTCTTGAACGCGGCGACGATGTCCTTTGACCCCTTGATGCCTGCAGGATCGCTTTTCGGGCCGACCAGGACGAAGTCGTTGTACATGACAGGGTAACGCTTGACGCCAAAGCCTTCGCTGAGGAATTTTTCTTCCGCCGCCTTGGCGTGGACGAACAGCACGTCGGCGTCGCCTCGGCGGCCGGTATCGATCGCCTGGCCGGTGCCCTGTGCAACCACCTTCACGTCGATGCCCGTCTTGGCCTTGAACATCGGGAGCAGGTGACCGAACAGGCCGGAATCCTGCGTCGAGGTGGTCGAGGCCACCAGGATCGATTTGTCCTGCGCGAAAGCAGTGGTTGCGAAAACGACGCTGACGGCGATCGCCATCAGCAAGCGGCGAGTAAACATGTCATGTCCTCCCAAAGATCAGTCAAACGAGCAGTTCGCCGGCGATGAACGTTTTCGCTTCGCCGGTTTGTGGTGTGTTGAAGAACGAGGCGGCCGGGCCGGTTTCGATCACGCGGCCGCGGTGAAGCATGACGATGTCGCCCGCCAGCCGCCGGGCTTCGCCGAGGTCATGAGTCGCCATGACGATTTTGATGCCGCGCTGGCTCACCGCGTGGACGATGTCCTCGATCGCCTTGGTGGCGGCGGGATCGAGGCTCGCGGTCGGCTCGTCCAGAAAAAGGATGGCGGGATCGCGGGCGAGCGCGCGCGCCAGCGCAAGCCGCTGCTGTTCGCCGCCCGACAGCCGCCGCGCGGGACGATCCGCCAGTTGCCCGAGGCCAACCAGTGCCAGCAACTCATCGATCCGGCTTTGCTGCTCCGTCCGTCCGACGCCCGACGCGCGCAGGGCGTAGCGGATATTGCCGCTTGCGCTACGCCGCAGCATGGCCGGGCGCTGCAGCACGATGGCACGCCGCGTCGGCGGGACATCTTCCCGTCCTCCCCACGTCACGCGCCCCTGTGATGGCCGCACCAGTCCCATCGCCGTGCGCAAAACCGTGCTTTTTCCCGAACCGTTTGGGCCGATCAGGATGGTCGGCGCTCCCGGGTTCAGCGAAAGCGTGATGCCGCCAAGGATGGTCACCGCCCCGGCGGCGACGGTGACGTTCTCGAACCTGATCGGCAGGTCTGAAATTGGCGCGCGCATGGTCACCCCGCCATTCGCTCGCCCGCGCGCCGGGCGGTCCAGGCGAGCGCGTTGACCGCGACCACGATCGCGATCAGCACCATGCCAAGTCCGACGGCCAGCGGCAGGTCGCCCTTGGACGTTTCCAGGGCGATTGCGGTCGTCATGGTGCGGGTGAAGCCGTCGATATTGCCACCAACAATGATGATGGCGCCGACCTCGGCCGCTGCCCGGCCAAACCCGGCAAGCAGCGCGGTGACGAGGCTGAAGCGCGCATCCCAGATCAGCGTCGCCACCCGGCCGACCGGGCCGACATTCATCGCGGTGAGTTCGTCGCGGTATTCGAGCCAGAGATCTTCGATGGTCTGGCGCGTGAGGGCCGCGATGATCGGGGCCACCAGCACCGTTTGTGCGATGATCATCGCCTTCGGCGTGAACAGCAGGCCCCATGAGCCGAGCGGACCCGCACGCGACAGCGCCAGGAAAACCGCCAGCCCGACCACCACCGGCGGCAGGCCCATCAGCGCGTTGAGCACGATGATGACGGCCTGACGGCCGGGAAACTGGATCAGTGCCAGCGCTGCCCCGAAGGGGACCGCAATCAGGGCGGCAAGGACGACGGCGGAAAGGCTCACGATCAACGACAGCCGCACGATGGCCAGCAGCGCTGGGTCACCGGTCAGCACCAGTTGAAGCGCAGAAACATCGCCCGGCATCGACATCCATCCCTCCGCGCATCTTGTGCAGAAGCCGCGGTTATGGTCAAACTTCGTAATCTGTTCATATTCATGCATGTCTGTGCTTGTTTGCCATGGCCGATCTGCTCACCACCGACGAGGCCGCGATCTACCTGCGTCTGTCCGAGCGCAAGCTCTATGAGCTGGTCGCGCAAGGCGCGGTGCCGTGCACCAAGGTGACGGGACGGTGGCTGTTTCCGCGCGCGGCGCTTGACCGCTGGGTGACGGCCGGCCTGATCGCGCCGGCGGCGCTCAGCCATGTCGCCGCACCCCCGATCCTTGGCGGCAGTCATGATCCCCTGCTGGAATGGGCGCTGCGCGAGAGCGGCTGCGGTCTGGCGAGCCTGCCGGAAGGAAGCGAAGAGGGATTGCGGCGGCTGACGCGCGGCGAGGTAATGGCCACGGCGATCCATTTGCACGCCCAAGGAGGCGATGGAGATGACGCGCAGGTCAATATCGCAACCGTTGCCGGCGCACCGGGGTTGCACGATGCCGTCGTGATCTCGTTTGCGCGGCGCGAGCAAGGCATCCTGGTCGCGCCGGGCAATCCACTCGGGCTGAGCGATATCGCCTCGGTGGCGCGGACCGGCGCGCGCATGGCGCAGCGTCCGCTCGGCGCCGGCGCGCAACTGCTGCTGCTCGCGCTGCTGGCCCGCGCCGGCCTCGCAGCGCATGATGTCAGCTTGTTGAAGCCGGCTTGCCCGACCGGAACCGACATCGCGCAGGCGGTGCGTTCCGGCCGCGCCGATTGCGGGATCGCGACACGGTCGGTCGCGCTCGCCGCCGCGCTCGAATTCCTGCCACTGACATGGGAAAATTTCGATCTGGTGCTGCGGCAGCGCGATTACTTCCTGCCCGGGCCGCAGCGCCTGTTCGGCTTCCTGCGATCGGCGGCGTTCCGCGAGCATGCGACAGAACTAGCCGGATATGACATCGATCGTGTCGGCGAAGTTTTGCTGGTGAATTAGTTCCTGCCCGGCCGGGACCAATGCTCCCTGGTCAGCATCAGACGCATGAGTTCGGCCTGACGCGTCGTGCCGGTCTTTGCAAAGATGCGATGTAGATGGGTCCGCGCCGTCGCAATCTTGATGCCGAGCCGGTCAGCGGCGGTTTGAAGGCTGCTGCCCTGGATTAATTCGTGAATCAGCCCGACTTCCGCCGGCGTAAGCCCGAACTTCTTCTGCAATTGCTTGTCGTCCGGCAGCACCACATGGTCGGGATCAGTGATGAAAATGATCGCCGCCCGGTCATGTCTTGCCATCGCTTCGATCTCGGATCGCAGCGGAATGACCAGCAGCGAAAGCGCGCTCTTGAACGCACCGCGCGAGATGCCAACCGAGTCGCGCATGTCGCTTTCGTCCGCCTGCGCGCTGGCCGCAATCGCCAGATGCAAACGGGCCGTCTCTGCCGAGGAGGCGCCGCAAAGCACGCCGTCGTCGAGCCGCAGGCCATCGGCGAACGCGCTGTCGCAGGCCCGGTTGGCAAACAGGACGCGCGCCCTGAAATCGACGACGAGCACGCCCTGACCGATGCTGTCGAGCGCGGCGAAGGAATAATGGCGATCGAGCGCCAGGGTCTGCAGGCGATGGTTGAGCTGCACCGCCCGTTTCAAATGCGGCGCAATCGCCTCATAAAGCTTCAGCTGCGCCGGCCCGAATTCGTGTTTGCCGGGAACGACGAATTCGACGCGCCAGTCGTCGTCGGCCAGCAGCGTTGCTCCCATCACCGAGAGATACCCTTGCGGCCGCGACCATTCGTTGAAGAACGGGCTGGAACGCAGCGTCTCCTTGGGCAGCACCATGCGGTCTGTCACAACAGTCCCGACCGGCAGGCTCGCCGCCCGCTGCCAGAACAGATTGAGCGGGTGGTAGTATGCGCCATAGCTTTGCAGGAACGACGGGTCGGTGCGGGGAGCCACCAGCCACGGGACGTCCCGCTGCGAGACCGCACTGAGCGAGGCATCGCCGGCGCCAAACGCATCGGCGATGGTCTGCAGCACCGCGGGCCAGCGGTCGATATCCGCCGCCGCGCCATAGATCTGGTCGATCAGGGCGAGCAACTCCTCCTGGTTCATCGGCCCCTCGTGTCGCCATCGCGGCGGTCGCAATCGCATCAAAGCTTAGAGCTTGGCCTGCGGCTGGCAAGGGCCCGCATCACAATTTGGGCCGGATGCCGGAAATGAGATGGGTGGCCGTTCGTGACGATCATATTCGATCACGATTCTGCGTTTCGCGCCCGCTTGGCGGATTGAACGATGATGTGCAATGTTCGGTCGGCGCAGCTTGAGTAACGGGCGAGACACGTAAGGCGTTGCATCGAGAAAATCATCCGGAGTGTTTTCGGTCGTGGGCAGCAGCGGTCTCTTGTCGATCGACCTCGGTCTTCGTGGCGCGGCGGCAGGTTTGGCGTTGCTGATCGCGGCCGTGGGACTGCGGGATCTCCGTGACAGCACGGTCGCACGCCTCGGCGCGGCGGTCGCGATCAGCGCCGCCGCTTCCGCAATATGTTCGGCGCCGAATTTTCCGCGGCCCTGGCAATGGTGGAGTCTGGTTCTGCTGGCGTTGGCGGCCGGTAGCGCGGTCCTGTTCTGGCTTTGGGCGCGTGCGGCCTTCGATGACGACTTCGTGCTGCGGCGCTGGCACGGCGCCTTGTGGGTCGCGATGGCCGGCACCGAAGTGCTGGTCGCCGGCGGGGCCATCGGGTGGCCCAAGCCCGGACAGGCGCTCGACCGTGCGGTGCAGGTCGTGTCTCTTGGCCTCGCTCTATTGGCCGTGGCGCAGACGCTTGCGACATGGCGAGCGGACATGGTGGAAGGACGGCGGCGGCAGCGGCTGGTCGTCCTGATCGGAGCGACGGTCTACATCGCCATTGTGACCTTACTGAACATTTTTCCGTCGCTATTTGCTTTCGATGCGTCGATAGCGAGCGTCGGCAAAGCTTTCGGCCTCTGCGTGCTGATGGGCCTCTACGGCTGGAGTCTGTTGCGGGCGGTCGGAATGCCGGAGGGCTCCCGGCCTCTCCCGACGACGGGTATCCTCGGCGATATCAGCGCCGTCGCATCGGAAGCGGAGACCAAGTCTCCCGTCATCGAGCCGGCCTTGTTGCGCCGGCTGCAGCAGTTGATGATGGTCGATCGCGCCTATCGGCGCGAGGGATTGACCATTGGGGTGCTATCCGCCGAGCTCGCCGTGCCGGAATACCGGCTGCGGCAACTCATTAACGAGGGCCTGGGTCATCGCAATTTCAATGCGTTCCTCAATCGCTATCGGATCGAGGAAGCCAAAGCGGCTTTGGCCGACCCCGGACAGAAGGAGGTGCCGGTATTGACGATCGCCATGGACACCGGCTTCCAGTCGATCGGGCCATTCAACCGCGCGTTCAAGGCAGCCACCGACCTGACGCCAACCGAATTCCGGCAGCTTGCCATGGCGAAAAAGGCTTCGATGCCGCCAAAGGCGCACGCCAGTTCAGGAATCGGCAAGCCGGACTGAGAAATCGGCTAACCGCATTTCAGGGTTTGGCGAGAAGGAACCAAAACGATCGGGCAGGCTCTCCGGGCGAAGTATGGGAATCCCGGTTTGGGATCGTCTGAAAGGCTCCCCAATGAAAATCATCCAGGCATCATGCGCGGCCGCGCTCACACTCTGTCTGGCGGGTGCGGCGCTTGCCGACGATTTGCAGGCCGTCGGCGATCCGGACATTACAGGCTTTTCGGCGCGGCGGTTGGCGCGCATGACCTCCTGGTTCGAGTCGCAGACCAAGAAGGGCGATCCCTCCGGTTTTGTCGTGGCGATCGCCCGCGGCGGCAAGCTCGCTTATTTACAGCCCACCGGCTTTGCGGACCACGACAATAAAATTCCGATGCGGCCGGATTCGATCTTTCGCATCGGCTCGATGTCCAAGCAGATCACCAGCGTCGCCACCATGATCCTGGTTGATGACGGCAAGCTCGAGCTCGACGCTCCCGTGGCGCAATATCTGCCGGAGCTCAGGGATATGCAGGTCGTCAAGAAGGATCCGGCGACCGGAGATGCAATCCTGATCGAGATTGAACCGGCCAGGAGGGCGATGACCATCCGCGATCTTCTGCGTAACACGTCCGGCCTCGTCTATGCAGGGCCCGACTATGCCGATCCCGGATTTGGCAATGCGGCAATACACGCGCTTTACGGGGTCAGGGCGCCGTTCCGACGCGACAAGTCCATCGCCCCCTTCGTCGCGAGCCTCGGCACACTCCCGCTTCTGCACCAGCCGGGCGAAGTCTGGGAATATTCTTTGGGATATGATGTTCTCGGACGTGTCATTGAAGTCGTGTCGGGCCAGCCATTCGAGCAGTTTCTGCAAAGTCGCCTGTTCGCGCCGCTCCATATGGTCGATACCGGCTTCCACGTGCCGGAAGATAAACTCTCCCGCCTCGTCGCCCTGCCGGGCGCGCAGCCCTTACCGCTGACGGATGGCGACGTCGGCAAGCCGCAAACGTTCTTTTCGGGTGGTGGCGGGATCGTTTCGACGGTGCCGGACTTCCTGCGCTTCTGCCAGATGCTGCTCAACGGCGGTGAGCTTGATGGTGCGCGTATTTTGAAACCCGAAACGGTCCGGCTGATGACGACAAATTCGCTGCCATCGGACATCCACCTCGCAGGACACGAAGCCGGTCCAGCGCTTGGGACGGGGTGGGGGCTCGGCTTCGCCGTTCGCACCAACCCGGATTTCAGCCTGATCCCGGGATCTGTCGGCAGCTTCAACTGGCAGGGAAGCTGGGGCACGTTCTTCTCGGTCGACCCGGCCCAGAAGCTGATCCTTGTCATGATGATGCAGCGACGCCAGCACAGTGAGAACGGTTTCTATTTCAACGCGGTTCGCCGTCTACCCTATGCGGCGTTGAAGGTTCCGGAAGTTTCCGCGTCTGCCGCGTCAACGCAATTAAATGCGCGCGAGCTTACGGAATATGCCGGACGCTACGACTTCGGCGGATCCGCAAGTTCATTGGACAAACAGACCTCGCTTGTTGTCGATGGTAACGGCTGGACTGGTCTTGAGTCCGTTGTCGCAGAGGCGGATGGCCTGAGGGTGATGAAGCCGGCCGACGGGGGCCCCGCCGCGAGAGCCGGCGTGATGGCGGGAGATCTCATCACCGCGATCGACGACCGGTCGATCAAGGGCCTGGCCCTGGAAGCAGCTTTTCGACGGATTTCAGGTCCGTTCAACGCCCCGATCAAGCTCAAGATCATCCGTCAGAAGCAGACCGATCCACTCGTGATCGCTTTTGCCCGGGAAGCGGCGCCGTCGCACAGTGTCGAGCTTCAGGTCCGCGTCGCCGACGGCAGGCTTGTTGTTGAAGCAACGGGCACTTGGTCGATCCTTGATTTCGACAAGGGCCAGCCTGTGCCGGTGGCGGTCCGCTCAAAGGATGAATTCCAGGTCGAGAGAGGCGATCATACGCGGATCGCCTTCGTCAGAGACGCCGCCGGCAAAGTCAGCGGCGCGGTGCTCAATCCGGGACCATCGGAGCAACGCGGCGCGCTCGCGCAATAGGGGAACGCTACGAGCTGACGACATGACGCATCGCGGCGAGCTTGCGGGCTCAGATCAACCGCATCCCCTTCAAGCTCGAGTGCCCGTTCTTGCCGACGATGATGTGGTCGTGCACGGAGATGCCGAGCGGGGCGGCGATGTCGACGATTGCCTTGGTCATCTGGATGTCCGCCTGCGAGGGCGTCGGATCGCCGGAGGGGTGGTTGTGCACCAGGATCAGCGCGGTCGCGGATAATTCCAGCGCGCGCTTGATCACCTCGCGCGGATAGACCGGGGTGTGGTCGACGGTGCCGGTCTGCTGCACCTCGTCCGCAATCAGCTGGTTGCGTTTGTCGAGGAACAGCAGGCGAAACTGTTCCTTGTCGGCGAATGCCATGCTGCTGCGGCAATAGCCGATCACGTCGTTCCAGGACGACAGCGCGATGCTGCGCTTGATCTCGCCTTTTGCCACCCGGCTCGCGGCGGCCGCGAGCAGCTTGATCTGGTGGACGGACGCATCGCCGATGCCATCGACTTCGCGCAGGCGCCCTTCCGGCGCGTGGACGACCTCGGCAAAGGAGCCGAACTTCTTCAGCAGCAGTTTGGCCAGCGGCTTGGTGTCGCGCCGGGGCAGGGCGGGGAATAGCGCCATCTCGAGCAGCTCATAATCGCTGAGCGCGTCCGGCCCGGCGCTGTAGAAGCGCTCGCGCAGCCGCTCGCGATGGCCGTGGTAATGCGGCGTTTCGTCGGGTTCGGGATTTGGGTCGCGCGGCTTGGCGGGCATCGGCGTCAAGCATGCCGCGCCGGCCAGCTTTTGCAACTCTGAAGTGCGGGGCGGTGGCGGATTTCGGATAGAGAAAAGGCGCCGCACGACATGCGGCGCCTTTCCCTTGTTTCGGACCAGCCCGCGATCAGGCCTTCACGGCCGCGAACGCATAGCCATTACCATCCTTCGACAGCGTGCCGACATTCGGGAAGCCGAAATGATAGCCGGCGATCATGCCCTTTTCGGCAATGACGCGATCGAAGAAAGCGCGGCGCGTGGCTTCCGCTTGCGGCCCGTCTGCATCGAAGCTGGAGAACCAGCCGGGGTTCCTGACGAACAGCTGGTGCATGCCGGTGACGTCGCTCTGGATATAGAGCTGCTGTCCGCCGGAGGCGACCAGGAAGGACATGTGTCCGACGGTGTGGCCAGGCGTGGCGATCGCCTTGACGCCGGGCGCGAGGTCGGCGCCGTCGTTATATTGCTTGACGTTCTTCCAGGTCGGGAACGTCGCCTGGATGCGCTTGACCATCGGACGGTTGGCTTCCGGCACCTTCTCCACCAGCGCCGGATCGGTCCAGTACTTGAACTCGACCTCGGGCATCATGATTTCCGCGTTCGGGAACACCGGCGCGCTCGTCTCCTTCACCCACAGGCCGGAGATGTGGTCGCCATGGAAATGCGAGATCACCACCGTGGAGACGGTCGCGGGATCGAGGCCGGCGGCCTTCATGTTGTCGGCGAGTTTGCCGACCGTGGCCGGACCGTTGCCGCCAAAGCCGGTATCGAACAGCACGACCTTGCCGCCGGTCCGGATCGCCGTGACGGTAAAGGGGTTGTCGATCTTGTCAGGCCCGATGCCCGCCGCGCTCAGCGCCTTCTTGACGTCGTCGAGTGAGGCATTCTTGACCATCGCTTCAGTGACGGTGCGCTCGACGGATCCCTCATGCAGGCTGAAGACCTCGATATCCCCGACCTTGTATTTGAGGCTGTCCGCGGCGCGCTGCGCGTGCGCCGCATCGATGAACGAAACCGGTCCCTTGAGGCCGAAAACGAGCGCGGCCCCCGTGCTTCCGAGAATCAGATCTCTGCGTGAAATCTCGAACATTGTTCTTGCTCCCTTGGTTGATCGCCCGTCGGAGGCCCCGACTGAGAGCGTCCGCGTCGAGTTCTACCCCGTCGCGCGCGGCGTATTCCGCAAGGATTCAAGTTAGGAGACCGGCATCTTGCCGCAGGAGAGCGGATGGCCGGATTTGTATTGAGAACGATTTGCAACTAGGGCCTTTGGCCGTCGTCCTCGTGGCAACTCACCGCGATCAAGGTATGCTTCAGAAGGTTGGGCTCGATCGGAATTCAAGCAGCAACCCAATTATACCGTAACCCAATTACGCCTTGGCCAGAGGCTTCTCGGCGTGGCGTTGCGACAGCGTGAAGATCTCGACGCCATCAGCGGTTACGCCGACTGAATGCTCGAACTGCGCCGACAGCGAGCGGTCGCGCGTGACAGCGGTCCAGCCGTCGGACAGGATCTTCACATGCGGCTTGCCGAGATTGATCATCGGCTCGATGGTGAAGAACATGCCGGGCTTGAGCGCCACGCCTTCGCCGGGCCGGCCGATATGGATGATGTTCGGTTCGTCGTGGAACATGCGTCCCAGACCGTGGCCGCAGAAATCGCGCACCACGCTCATGCCTTGCGGCTCCACAAAGCTCTGGATGGCGTGGCCGATGTCGCCGGTGGTGGCGCCGGGTTTTACGGCGGCGATGCCGCGCATCATCGCCTCATAGGTGACCTCGATCAGCCGCTCGGCCTTGCGGGCGATCGGGCCGATTACATACATGCGGCTGGAATCGCCGTACCAGCCGTCGACGATGAAGGTGACGTCGATATTGACGATGTCGCCTTCCTTCAGCGCGCGATCGCCGGGCATGCCGTGGCAGACCACGTGATTGATCGAGGTGCAGGTCGAATAGCGGTAGCCGCGATACATCAGCGTCGCCGGGTAGGCGCCGTGGCTGAAAGCAAAATCGCGGACGAATTCATCGATCCGCGAGGTAGGAATGCCTTCCTTGACAATGTCGGTGAGCTCGTCGAGGCATTTGGCGACCAGGGCGCCTGCCTTGCGCATGCCGGCGAAACCGCTCGCGCCATGCAGCTTGATCTGTCCGGTCTTTCGCAAGGAGGTATCTGTTGCTTCGATATAGCTCATGGGCGGGTCATGCTTCGGAATTGAGGGCGTCAAAGGTTGATTTGCCGCCTAATTTAATGATCGCAGCCAGCAGTGCAAGCCAAGGTTGGTGGGCTGGGGGGCATCTAAACGCTTGATTTCAGCTGGAAACCTCAACCACGGATTCGACCGGCAGCGCGCCGCCCCGGACCCGGATTTCACGCACCGGATAGGGAACCCGGATGCCCTCGCGCTTGAAGGCGTCCCACAGCGCCAGCATCACGTCGCTCTTCACGGTGTCCATGCCGTCGGGGTCGGCGATCCAGAAGGTCAGGGAGAATTTCATCCCGGCCTCGGCGAATTCGGTCAGGATGCAGTTCGGCGGCTTGTTCTTGATGGCGCGGGGCGCGGCCGCGGCGATCTCGACGGCCAGCTTGCAGACCAGCCGCGGATCGGCGTCGTAATTGGTGCCGAACAGCACCTTCACCAGCGTGTTCTTGTCGGTATAGGTCCAGTTCACGACCTTCTGGGTCACCAGATCCTCGTTCGGGATCAGGAATTCGCGGCCGTCGCCGGCGGCGACCGAAATGTAGCGCGTCTTCATCGCGCTGATCCGGCCCGAGCTGTCGCCGATGGTGACGAGATCGCCGGGTTTTACGGATTTGTCCGCCAGCAGGATGATACCCGAGATGAAGTTGGCGACGATCTTCTGCAGGCCGATACCGATACCGACGCCGACCGCACCGGAGAATACCGCGAGCGCGGACAAGTTGATGCCGACGGCGCTGAGCGCGATGATGATCGCCAGCACCATCAGGCCCATCCGGATCATCTTCACCAGCAGCACCTGGATCGACGGCGTCAGGTCCGCGGAGCGGGTGATGCGGCTTTCGACGAAATTGCTGGCGATGTTGGTCAGCCACAGCGCCACGATCAAGAGGGCGCCGAGCTTGATCAGGACCAGCGGCGTCAGCCGTAATCCGCCGAGCACGATCGAGGCCGCATCCGAATCCAGCAAGTCCAGGGTCGGTTGGAGCTGGCCGACGACACTGAGCGCCGCGACCAGCCATGCCGACAGCGACACCAGGCGGACGATGAACTCGTTGCGAATGACCGACGTCACCAGGCGAATGACCAGCCAGGCCAGCGCCAGCTTGGCGCAGACCGCCAGCAGATAGCTGCGGCTCGGCCAGGTCGAATGGTACATCGTGATGCGGGCGGCGATCATCAGAACGGCGAACACCGCGGTGGAGGCGCTGAAGACCAGCACGCGGGCGAAGTGCCTGAGCGGCAGCGGCAAGCCCATCGCGAACGAGGTCATGTCGACGCGCGAACGAATGGCCGCGTCGCTCGCATAGGCGATGCCTGCGCCGGCGAGGATCAGGCCAAACTGCAGATAGAACCAGGGCGAGGTGACCTCCGCGCCGAGCGACCGCGCGGTGGTGTGCAGCAACTCGATAATCTCTTTCGGATCCATCGGCAAAATCTCGTTCGGGGCCAGCTTGCTTATCAAGCTGCCCCATCATGCAAAATTGATTCGAAGCGCTGGCAGATTCCCACAAGCCCGCTGCGGATGCCATCGATACGAGACGTCCGCAAGGGCAAGTCAGGCCGATAAACCGGGCACATTGCCGCTATCTTGGAGAAATGGGTTGGCGTTCAACTGTGGCGACGATAAGGATGCAATTGCAAGTATTTGCCCAACGTTGCAGAGCTGCAAATCTTCTCTAGATTCGAGGCTTCCCTACATTTATGGCTTCTCTCGATTCAGTAAGTCTGGCGATTTTGCTCGGAGCCGTCCTGATAATGGCCGGAATTCTCTCGAGCCTGCTGGCGCTGCGCTTTGGCGCGCCGTTGCTGCTGGTCTTCCTGCTGATCGGCATGCTGGCGGGCGATTCCGGGCCCGGCCAGCTGAGCTTCGACGACGTGCGCTCGACCTATCTGGTGGGATCGGTGGCGCTGGCGCTGATCCTGTTCGACGGCGGTCTGAAGACGCGGTTTCAAAGCATCCGCGCGGTGCTGGCGCCGTCCACCGTGCTGGCGACGGTCGGCGTGTTGCTCACCGCCCTGGTCACGGCGCCGTTCGCCAAATACGTGCTCGATCTCAACTGGAGCGAGTCGCTGCTGGTCGGCGCCGTCGTCGCCTCGACCGATGCGGCGGCGGTGTTCCTGCTGGTGCATGCGCAGGGCCTGCGGCTGCGCCCCCGGGTCGGTGCGACGCTGGAAGCCGAATCCGGCACCAACGATCCCTTCGCGGTCTTCCTCACGCTGATGCTGGTCCAGTACATTTCGCTCGGTCAAAGCTCGGCCGTGCATATCGCGCTGGAATTCATCCGTGAAGCCGGGCTCGGCGCCGTCGTCGGCGTGATCGGTGGCCGCCTGGTGGTGGTGGGGCTCAACCGCGTGGCGCTGCCGCAAGGCCTGCATGCGCCCTTTGTCGCCACCGCGGCGCTGGTGATCTTCGGGGCGGCGCAGATCGCGCACGCCAGCGGCTTTCTCGCGGTCTATCTCGCCGGCATCATCATCGGCAATCGGCCGACGCGCGCGCATAATTCGGTGGTGACGTTCCTCGATGCCGCGACCTGGCTGGCGCAGATCGTGATGTTCGTCATGCTCGGCCTGCTGGTGTCACCGCAGCGGCTGGTGAGCAGCATCGGTCCGGCCGTGCTGGTGGCGCTGGTGCTGATGCTGCTGGCGCGGCCGCTGGCGGTGTTTCTCTGCCTCGCGCCGTTTCGCTTCAACTGGCGCGAAAAGCTCTTCATTGCCTGGACCGGCTTGCGCGGCGCGGTGGCGATCTTCCTGGCGTCGATCCCGATGCTGGTGGGGCTGTCGAAAGCCTATCTCTATTTCGACGTCGCCTTTGTCGTCGTCTTCATCTCGCTGCTGCTGCAGGGCTGGACACTGGCGCCGGCGGCGCGGCTGCTGCATGTGGCGTTGCCCCGCGCGGACCGTGGTCCGCGCCGCGTCGAGCTCGATCTGCCCGGCCAGCTCGAGCAGCAACTGGTCGGCTATCCCGTGCGCTCCAAGAGCCTGTATTTCCGGCGCGGGCTGATTCCGTCCTGGTCGAAGCCGACGCTGGTGATCCGCGACGAGCGGATCCTATCGCCCATCGAGGCCGATCCGATCGCGCCCGGCGACTACATCTATCTGCTGGCGCCGCCGGAAAAGGCCGAGGCGCTGGACCGGTTCTTTGTCGACATGGCGCCGAGCTCGGCGCCCGATCCGCATCTGCTCGGCGATTTCACGGTGTCGGGCGAGCACACGCTGGGCGAACTCGCTGCGATCTACGGCGTTGCGGTCGGTGAAGAGCAGGCCAAGTTGACGCTGGCGGATCATTTCGACATCCACCTCGACCACGCGCCAAAGGAAGGCGCCGAGCTGGTGCTGGATCCCATCGTCCTGGTCGCGCGCAGCATCAGCGGCGGCCGGGTCAATGTCATCGGCCTGCGGCTGCCCGAGGAAGACGAAGTGGCCGTGCCCCTGACGCGCATGCAGGCGTTCAGGCGCAAGCTCGCCGAGATCTGGTCGCAGGTCGCAGGGGTCTGAGGCCCCGATTTTGCGACACCGGCATCGAATATCCGCTGTTGAGGAATAGCCGGACACTCATTAGCTTGGGCCCAACGCTTGGGGAAACGTAAGGAGACACAACAATGTCCGGCCCGTCCGACGATCAACTGGGCTTTGCGCCCGACTACGATGCTGCGGTCCCCTATATGCAGCGGACCCGCGATTATTACGCGGCGATCGGCTACACCACGCCCTACCGCTGGGCGCATTATGTCGATGCGCCATTCCAGCCGCTGAAAAAGCCGCTGGCGCAATCGCGGGTGACCATCGTTACGACCGCCGCGCAATATGACCCCACCAAGGGCGATCAGGGCCCGGGTGCGGCGTATAATGGCGGCGCGAAATTCTACACGGTGTATGACGGCGATACTTCGAAACAGCACGATCTGCGGATCTCGCATATCGGCTATGACCGCAAGCACACGTCGGCAACCGACAGTGGCACCTGGTTTCCACTGCCGCAGCTTCTGAAGGCGCAAGCCGCGGGGCGGATCGGCGAGGTGGCGCCGCGCTTCTTCGGCGCGCCGACCAATCGCAGCCATCGCGTCACCATCGATACCGACGCGCCGGAGATTCTTGAGCGTTGCCTCGCCGACAAGGTCGATGTCGCCGTGCTGGTGCCGAACTGCCCGGTGTGCCACCAGACCTCGGCATTGGTCGCGCGCCATCTCGAAGCCAATGGCATCGCCACCGTGGTGATGGGCTGCGCCAAGGACATCGTCGAACACGCCGCCGTGCCGCGCTTCCTGTTCTCGGATTTCCCGCTCGGCAACTCCGCCGGCAAGCCGCAGGATGTGGCCTCGCAGGCGCAGACGCTCGAACTGGCGCTGCGTGTTCTGGAAACCGCGTCCGGCGCGCGCACCACGATGCAATCGCCGCTGCGCTGGAGCGACGATGCCTCCTGGAAGCTCGACTACAACAACATCGCGCAGATGAGCCCGGAAGAACTGGCCCGGCGCCGCGCCGAGTTCGACAAGCAGAAAGAAATCGCGCGCGGCAACCGCGCGGCGTGAGGCGGTGCCTGCGGCGCTCGCGTTCGTCATTGCGAGCGAAGCGAAGCAATCCATCTCGCCGCGTAAAGAAAGAATGGATTGCTTCGTCGCAAGGGCTCCTCGCAATGACGGGCTTTGTCGGTTGAAGGATCCTTCAATCAAGTCCTCCGGAGGAAACTGAATTGACCCGACCGTTCGAAGGCGTGAAGATTCTCGACTTCACGCAGGTGCTGGCCGGCCCCTATGCGAGCTACCAGCTCGCGCTGCTCGGCGCCGACGTCATCAAGGTGGAGCGGCGCGAGGGCGAGGACATGCGCCGCACGCCGCTGAGCCGCGAATGGGCCGAGCGCGGACTTGCGCCGGGCTGGCAGGCGGTCAACGGCAACAAGCGCAGCTTGACGCTCGACCTGCAAAAGCCGGAAGCGATCGCGATCGTCAAGCAGCTCGCGGCGCAAGCCGACGTGGTGATGGAGAATTTCCGTCCCGGCGTGATGGACAAGCTCGGCATCGGTTATGCGGCGCTCGCGGCGATCAACCCGCGGCTGATCTATTGCGCGATTTCGGGTTTTGGCCAGACCGGTCCGGCGCGGCTCGGCGCCGGCTATGACGGCAAGATCCAGGCGCTGTCGGGCATCATGTCCATTACGGGCCACGCCGAGACCGGACCGACCCGCGCCGGCTTTGCGGTCTGCGACGTGTTGTCCGGTTCGACCGCGGCGTTCGGTGTCTCCAGCGCGCTGTTCCAGCGTACCCACACCGGCAAGGGGCAGATGGTCGATGTCTCCATGCTGGAGGCGACGCTGGCGTTTCTTTCAGGTCAGGTGGCGGATTACGCGGTCGCCGGCCATCGCCAGCAACTCTCCGGCAACCAGGCCGTCAGCCGCCGGCCGACCGCCAATCTGTTCAAGGCCGGCGAAGGATATTTGCTGCTCGCCGTCAACAGCGAGAAGCAATACCAGTCGCTGATGAAGGCGCTCGGCCGCGCTGATGCGCTGGAGGACCCGCGCTTCGTCGACTGGTTCGCGCGGCAGGAAAACGAGCCGGCGCTACGAGCCATCATCGAGGACGCCCTGTCGAAGAAAGATCCGCGCGAGTGGGAGACGATCCTGGAAGCGGCCGGCGCGCCCTGCGCCAGCATCTGGAAGGTCGAGGAAGTGATCGATCATCCGCAGATCGCGGCGCGCGCCGCCATTCAGGAGATCGACACGCCCTATGGCCGGCTTCGTTTCGCCGGCAGCGGATTTCAGCTCGCCCATGGCGGTGGCAAGCTCGACCGCATGGCGCCCGAACTCAGCGCCCATACCGACGAGGTGCTGGCCTCGCTCGGCTACGATGCGGCCGCGATCGCAGATTTGCGTGCGCGCGAAATCGTCTAGGTGGCGCCCTCGATGATGATGAAGTCGGCATCCGCGTTCGCCTGGCGGACCGCCTTTGCCTTCTGATATTCGTCGCTGCGGTAGCAGGCGGTCGCCGTCGCGAAATCGGCGAACTCGACGACGACGTTGCGTTCCCGCGCCTGTCCCTCCATCAGTTCGAACGCGCCGCCGCGTACGACAAACCGGGCGCCGAATTTTTCGAAAGCCGGACGCGCTGCGGCGAGATAATCCGGGTATTGCGCTGGCTGATGAACGCTGACACGCACGATCCAGTAAGCCTTGGGCATGGTGGTTTCTCCGTTCCAGGGGTTAAGCGGCTGCGGCGATGAGAACTCAGATCAGTCCGGTTGACTTGGTCGGCCGCGCGTAGCGCGTGGCCGAAAGGCGTACCTGTTCGTCGATGTAGCTTCTCGCGATACCGATATCTCTCAGCGAGTAGTCGCTCAGGCTGTGCAGCTCCGAGGCCGCCAGCCGCTGCTGCCGCCAACGCCAAAGTCTGGCGCAGACCGTTCGCAGGGCACGAAAGGCGTCCGCGGCAAGAGAGCCTGTGTTGAGCCGAGCCGGCTTCATGATGGTGATCAGCATGGTCGCGTCTCTTTCGGAGTTTGCGCCGGTGGTGGCGTCGGGGTCACTGATGGTGATTGGGATGGTGCGTTCGGCTGCCTCCACGCGCCGGCATGAGGGTGTCGCGCAAGGCGAACGCGGTGCGGACCACCGACACCAGCACGCGCACGCCGCGCACTGCCCCCGTGAACGTTCGAACGACAGCGTCACCGATCGCCGCGGCCCGAGCGGTCCGCGCCTCTCGGGCGATCCGCTCTGTCAGCAAGAGAAACTCGGCTGGCGAGGCCCGGCGGATGTCGGACGGGCCGCCTTGCATTCCATGTCCTGTTGGCATCGCGACCTCCATCGATCGCAATTGGCGCCTCCATAACTTCCGGGCGTTGCGACGGGGTCTCTTTACGACGTGGCAATGATCACATAAAATGAATAATAAAGATGATTATGATCCCATGGAGAGATGTATGGATCTGTCCGATTTGAAGATTTTCAGCGCGGTTGTCCGCGAGGGTGGCGTGACGCGGGCCGCGGAGCATTTGCATCGCGTTCAATCCAATGTCACGACGCGCATCCAGCAGCTCGAGGACGACATCGGCGTTCCGCTCTTCATTCGCGAGGGCAAGCGCCTGCATCTTTCACCGGCGGGGCAGGTGCTGCTCGACTACGCGGACCGGCTGCTCGCGCTGGCCGACGAGGCGCGCAACGCGGTGCAGGATCCGAGGCCACGCGGAATCTTTCGGCTGGGGGCGATGGAGAGCACCGCGGCCGTACGCTTGCCGGGACCGGTCAGCGAGTATCATCGCCTTTATCCGGAAGTGGAGCTCGAACTTCGCACCGGCAATCCCCCAACGCTTTCAAAGGCGATCCTGGCCGGCGAGCTCGATGCTGCGCTGGTGACGTTGCCGATTGCGGATGCGTTGTTTGAAAAGGTTGCGGTGTTCGAGGAAGAACCCGTGATCGTGTCCGCTGCCGGCACGCTGGCGATCGGCCAAGGCAGGAGTAAAGGCAAGGACAAAGGCAAGAAGGAGTATTTCCCGCGAACCATCATTGCCTTCGAGCATGGTTGTCCGCATCGCAAACGGCTGGAGGATTGGTACGCGCTTCGCGACCAGATGCCGGAGCGCACGATTGAGCTCGGCTCCTATCACGCGATGCTCGGATGTGTCGCTGCAGGAATGGGCGTCGCGCTGCTGCCCAAAAGTGTTCTCACCACGTTTCCGGAGAGCAAACGCTTGCGGGTGCACCGGTTGCCGCCGGGCGAGAACAGGGCGGATACCTACCTGATCTGGCGCAAAGGTGCGGGTTCGCCGAAGATTCAGGCGCTGCGCGACGTGCTGGGTGAGTATCCTGCGGGCAAGCGCACGAGCTAGACCAGGATGTCGTTTCGCCAGACTTCGTCACGGCGAACGCTGCAGAAAGGGAGAAGGCCCCAGCCTTCGGCTGAGGCCTTCTTGCGATGGCCTTCAGCTTACAGATAGCGACCGCAGACGTAGATGCGACGCGGTCCGAAGTCGGACCACACCGTCTTCCAGCAGCTTCCGCCGATGTAGAACGATCCGAAGTGATGATGGCCGTGGTGATGATGACCGTGGTGGTGATGATGGCCATGACCGTGATGATGATGACCATGATGATGACCATGATGATGGCCGTGATGGCCATGACCGTGATGCCCACCATGACCGTGGCCACCCTTACCACCGGCCGAAGCCGGGGCAACAGCAGCAGCGGTCAGAGCGATCGCGGCAGCAGCTGCAAGAGCGATTTTACGGAACATAGTTGTAGTCTCCATTGTGCTAGGCGTGATTGCCTGATGCGCTTATGAGACGTGTCGTCCGCGAAAATAGTTCGAAAGATTTTTCTGAACGGGTGTTCAGGAAGTGGCTATAAACACTGACTTTTTTGAGTTTTTCGCCGTTCAGATGTGATCTGGATCACGGACGACATCAAGCAGGCGTGCTGCCCGTCAACACCTTGACGCCGCCGAGCGCGGTGACGCGTCCGTTGCGCAGCATCACGATCTGCGTTGCGAGCTGGCGCAGCTCCGCGGCATCGTGGCTGACATAGACCATCGGGATGCCTTCGTCGCGCAGTCGGATCAGATAGGGCAGGATTTCGACCTTGCGTCCCTCATCGAGCGATCCCAGCGGTTCATCGAGCAGCAGCAATCGTGGTTTCGACAACAGCGCGCGGCCGAGCGCGACGCGCTGACGCTCGCCGCCGGAGAGTTTTCCGGGCCGGCGATCCAGCAGGCCGCCGATGTCGAGCAGGCCGGTGATGCGCGCATGCTGCGCCGGATCCTCGGCGAGGCTGTTCATGCGCCGGCCGTAGTCGAGATTTTGCCGCACGTCGAGATGCGGAAACAGCCGGGCATCCTGGAACACGTAGCCGATGCGGCGGCGGTGCGGCGGCACGTGCGCGCCCGTCGAGGTGTCGTCGAGCGTTTCGCCGTCGAGGGTGATGACGCCGCGATCGGGCCGCAGCAAGCCCGCGATCATGTTGATCAGCGAGGTCTTGCCGGCGCCGGACGCGCCGAACAGGCCGGTGACGCGGCCCTCGCTGGTGAACGAGGCTTCCAGCGAGAACTCGCCAAGCTGCTTTGTGACCTCGACGCGCAGCATGGTCAGTTCCCGTGCAGGCGCTGCGTGGCGCGCCGTGCGAACCACTCGGATGCGATCAGCGCGCCCATCGCGATCACGATGGAGATCAGCACCAGCCGCCCCGCCGCGCGGTCGCCATCGGGCGTCTGGATCAGCGAATAGATCGCCGAGGAAATCGTCTGGGTCTCGCCGGGAATATTCGAGACGAACGTAATGGTGGCGCCGAACTCGCCGATCGCCTTGGCAAAGCCGAGCACCATGCCGGCCAGGATGCCCGGCAGCGCCAGCGGCAGGGTCACGGTCGCAAATACCTGCCACGGCGCGGCGCCGAGCGTGCTCGATGCCTGTTCCAGCCGCCGGTCGATCGCCTCGATCGACAACCGGATCGGCCGCACCAGAAGCGGAAACGACATCACGCCGCAGGCCAGCGCAGCGCCGGTCCAGCGAAACGCGAACACGATGCCGAGATTGTCGGCCAGCCACGCGCCGACCATGCCGCGGCGGCCGAAGGTGAGCAGCAGCAGATAGCCTGTGACGACCGGCGGCAGCACCAGCGGCAGATGGACCAGTGCGTCGAGAATGGATTTGCCCCAGAAATTGTGCCGCGCCAGCAGCCACGCCAGCGCGATGCCGAACGGCGTCGCCACCAGCGTTGCGATGATGGCGACCTGCAGTGAGAGCAGGATCGCCGTCCATTCCGTCGGCGAGATATCGAACATCAGGTCGAGGGACTGACCAGGAACTTGAAGCCGTATTTCTCGAGGATGTTCTTGGCCGCGGTCGAGCGCAGGAAGGCAAGATAATCCGACGTCTCCGGCCTGGCGGTCGTGGTCGCTGCGACGGGGTAGATGATCGCGGGATGGGAATCGCTTGGGAAGGTGCCGACGACCTTGACGCCGGGCTCGACCCTGGCGTCGGTGGAGTAGACGATGCCAAGTACGGCTTCACCGCGCGCCACCAGCGTCAGCGCCGCGCGCACGCTGTCGGCCATCGCGAATTTCGGCTCGGCCGCCTGCCAGGAGCCGAGCTTCTCGAGTGCGGCCTTGGCGTATTTTCCGACCGGCACGGATTTGACGTCGCCGGTCGCGATCCTGCCGTCACCCGCGAGCTTGGCGAGGTCGAAGCCCGCGCCGATGTTCACGTTGTCGATCTTGGAATCCTTCGGCGCGATCAGCACGATGGAATTGCCGAGCAGGTTGACCCGGGTCGGCTCGTTGATGGTTTTCTTTCCGATCGCGTAATCCATCCAGTCGGTGTCGGCGGAGATGAAGACGTCGGCCGGCGCGCCCTGTTCGATCTGTTTTGCCAGTGCCGAGCTCGCGGCATAGCTTACCGTGACCTTGACGCCGGTCTTGGCCGTATAGGCGGCGTCGATGTCGTCGAGCGCATTCTTCATCGAGGCGGCGGCGAACACCGTGATGGTCTTGTCCTGTGCCGCAGCGGGCGAATGGATCGCGCCAAACAGAATGAAAAAGGCGGCAAAAATTCCGGCGGGACGATACATGTTGGCGCTCCGTGCGAGTCTGCGGCGCGGTTGGCGCGCGCAAATCAGGCATTGGTTGGGTCAGGGATGCGACAGGCGGAAGCGCCGTTCCGGCAATCCCGATGACTTACGGTCGGTCGGGATATCGCTGACCGGAACAATAGCAGGCTGACCGGCCGGGTAAAGAGACCTCAAAGGGACTTCTCGTCTCACACCTTGGCCTATTCGGTCGGCAGGATCGCGATCGAGATCGAATTCTCCCTGGTCCCGCTGATCTGCAGCACGAACGGGTTCGCCGACAGTTCGAATTTCATGGTCTTGCGGATGCCGTCGCAATCGGTGGCGCCGCTGTGCGCCTTCGGTTTCAGGAAGCTGCCGTTTTGCACCACGTCGACCCAGCCGCCCGAGGACAGGCTGATGCTGTAGAGGCCCGCTTTCGGCGGCGCCTTCACGGTGACGAAGCCGGCAAAGCTGCCTTCCTTCGGCGCGCGCTCCGGCGGCGTCGGCAGCCTGGCGTCTGCGGGCGCGACCATGGCGAGTGTCAGGCCCGTTGACGGCAATGTCCCGAGTTCAACGCCTGACGCAAGCGTGGCGCGATCCGGCGCGGTCAGCATCGCGCGTTCGCGCTCGATCGGCCATTTGAACTTGTCGCAGCCGCTCGGCTCTTCGGCGGCAACAGCGGGCGCGGCGCCGAACAGCAGCGCCACCAGCAGGATTACGCGCATGTCAGTCCACCGCGATCATGACATCCGAGGCCTTGATCACAACGATGGCCTTGCCACCCGTCTTGATGCCGAGGTCATCGACGGCTTCGTTGGTGATCGAGGAGGTGATGATCTGGCCATTGCCGATATCGACGCGGACATGCGAGGTGGTCGCGCCTTTCCTGACTTCGACGACGGTGCCCTTGATCTGGTTGCGTGCACTGATGCGCATGACGGTCCTCACGAATGAATGCTGCGCGCAGCTAAGCCGCGCACAGAGTGGCTATCGGTTGAGATGTGAAGCTAAGGACCGTCGTCCCAGGAAGTCTGCCCGCGCTTACGGCGTGAGGCGCTTCGACACTAGCGCATTGCGGACGAGAATGAAATGGCGGCTATTGCTTTGCATCCGGTGCGGTCAGCACCGCTTTGCAGGCCGGGGGGAGCTGCGCCATCGTCATCGGCGGCTTTGGTTTCGGCGGGATGAGCGGCGGCTTCGGATGGAGCACGGAATCCTTGAACCAGAAGGCGAGGTCGCCGGCGCTGCAGCCTTCGCCTTCGGTCGGATCAGGCTGGCTTTCGCATTCGCCGGCGCCGGGCGGGCATTTGATGCGGATGTGGAAATGATAGTCGTGGCCGTACATCGGCCGCACCTTGTGCAGCCAGCTGCGATCGCCCTTGGCCTCGCGGCACAGCGCCTTCTTGATCGCGGCATTGACGAAGATGCGCTGCACCGTCGGCTCCTGCGCGGCGGCGCGGATCACCACCAGATGGCCTGGTGTGAACACTTTGGGATCGATGTCGAGCCGGTCGGAGCGCACCATCATGACCGCCGACGTTTCCTCGCGTTCGTTGCGCGAAAAGCGGCGGTTCGGCATCGGCGTCAGCCAGATGTCGGCGTCAAGCCCCACTTGATGGCTGGCATGTCCTGTCAACATCGGGCCGCCGCGCGGCTGCGACATGTCGCCGACCAGAATGCCGGGCCAGCCGGCATCCTTGTGCGCCTTGTTGGCCAGCCGCTTCACCAGCGCGACCATGTCCGGATGCCCCCAGTAGCGGTTGCGCGACAGCCGCATCACCTGCCAGGTGTCGCCGTTGATCGGCAGTCCCTCCGCGCCCGCGATGCAGCCATGGGCGTAAAAGCCGAGCACCCGCGTCGGCGCCGCCGCCGGCAGCAGCTTGCGGCCGAACAATTCCTTGGCGCCGATGTTGGGGTCGTTGGGGTTGGCCAGCGGCGGCAGCGGCTTGGGGTCGACGCTGCCCTTGTCCTGCGCCCATGCCATGGTGGCATTGGCGAGACCGATCAGGACCAGGAGCGGGATCAGAATCAGGCGGGGTGTCATCGGATCACTCTAGCTGCCCAAGACGTAACATGGAATCGGCAGCGCGGGACAACCGCGCCAATCGCAATTGTTTGATCTCCCACAGCATCTGTTCGCGGCATTTCCACGCTATCCCGGTTGCCCCGGGTTAAGATTAATTTCGGACCCCTTGCGCCCGGCGGGGCCGCCGCTCTTTACAACGGCGCGTTTCCAAAACACATCATGCCGCCATTAGAGAGCTGTTTTTGGCGGCAGGGCGTCATTATGAAATTTCGGTTGGGTATGCGGCTGTCATATATGGCCGCGATTTTCATGTCGGCATTGGCACTGAGCCCGGCACGCGCCGCGGTCGTGGTCCAGATCGATAAATCATCGCAGCGCATGGCCGTCAGCATCGACGGCGCGACGCGGTACAGCTGGCCGGTCTCGACCGGCCGCAGCGGCTATGGCACGCCGAGCGGCGTATTCCGTCCGCAATCGATGCATCGAAGTTATTTCTCGCGCAAATACTATAATTCGCCGATGCCGCACGCGATCTTCTTCCATCACGGATTTGCCATTCACGGCACCACGGACATCAGGCGGCTCGGCGGCCGCGCCTCGCATGGCTGCGTCAGGCTGCACCCGTCGCATGCGGCGGCACTGTTCGCGCTGGTGCAGCGTAACGGCCAACGCAATACGCGGATTCAAATCAACTAGCGGCGTGACCTGGGCCACCGGCGCGCCACTCGTTCGATGTCTTATTGCAGCTGGATGTTGGCCGACTTGATCACCGCGGCCCATCGATCGACTTCCTCCCGCATGTATTTGGATGTCTTGTCGATGGATCCGCCGAAAATATCGGCGGACAATTTCCGCAACTGTTCCTGTACTTCGGGCTGACGCAATACCTCGTTCACGTCGGCATTGATCTTGTCGGTGATGTTCTTCGGGGTGTCCGGCGGCGCCACGATGCCGTACCAGGCGACCGCCTCGAAACCGGGCAGCGTTTCGGCGATCGTCGGCACGTCGGGCAGCGCCGGCAAACGGGCGGGCGAAGCGACCGCCAGCAATTTCAGCTTGCCGGCCTGGACCAGCGGCAGCGAGACGCCGAGATTGTCGAACATCACGTCGACGTCGCCGGCGAGCAGGCCCTGCAATGCCGGCGCCGAACCGCGATAGGGAATATGGCGCAGTTTCACCCTGGTCATGAGTTGAAACAGTTCGGACGTCAGATGCGAGGTCGTGCCGTTGCCTTGCGTGGCGCAGGTAAGCTTGTCGGGATTGTTGCGCAGATATTCGATCAACTCGGTTACGCTCGACGCCTTGACGTTGTCCGGATTGACGATCAGCGCGTTTGGCACCTGCGCCATCACGATAACAGGCTCGAACCTGGTCGGATCGAAGCCGAGCTTCGGGTACAGGCTTTGGTTGATCACCAGCGGTGGCGGCGGTGACGAGAGCAGCGTGTAGCCGTCCGGCGCCGAACGATAGGCCGTTTCGGACCCGATGTTTCCGGCCGCACCCGTTCGGTTCTCGATCACGACCGGCTGGCCCCATTTTCGTGACAGCCATTCCCCGACAATCCGGGGAACGGCGTCAGCGGTCCCTCCGGCGGGAAAGGGCACGACGATCTTGACAGTGCGATCCGGATAATCTCCGGCCAATGCCGGTGCGTGAACATGCGCGGATAAAGCCAGTAGCAATGGCAGCACCGCCAAATGCCGGCCGTTCGGGGCCAGAGCCGTAAAGCCGTGCATTGAAATGCTCCCGCTGTCGCTTCTCTTTCCGCCGGTCTGCGCTGCCGGCGATGGCGCTTGGTGTTTCCTGTGAGGGAGGATAGCTTGAACGGACAGGCTTCCGAAGCCTTTTCGGTTTCGGAGCCGAAGGATAATACGATGCAACGAAAACGGCTCAGGGTTGTCATCGTTGGCGGTGGAATCGGCGGGTTGTTTGCGGCGAACGCGCTGATCGCCCGCGACTTCGATGTCTCCGTCTACGAGCAGGCGTCCGCGCTCGGTGAAATCGGGGCAGGCGTGTTTCTGACGCCAAACAGCGTTCGCCAACTGCAACGGGTGGGCCTCGGGCCATCGGTGGAGAAGTTCGGCGCCAGGGTCGGCTCCGGTTCGCATTATTTCCGTCATGACGGAGCGCCCATAGCGCCGGTTCAGGTGACCGACTCTTCCGGCTGGAACGCGACATTCGGCATGCACCGCGCCGACATGGTCGAACTGCTGGCGGCCGCGCTGCCTCAAGGCGTGGTGCGCACCGGACACCGCGGCGTTGGCCTTGAGCAAACCGGCGACGTCGCGCATGTATCGTTTGCCAATGGCGCAACTGTCGAAGGCGACATCGTCATCGCGGCGGATGGCATCCATTCCGATCTCCGCCACTACGCCGCGCCGCCGTCGCGCCCGGTGTTTCATGGATCCGTCGCCTATCGCGGCGTGCTTCCGCATCACCTCATTCCGCACTGGCCGGCCGATCGCTGGCTGATGTGGCTCGGCAAGGCGAAACACTTTCTCACCTTTCCGGTGCGATCAGGCGAACTCATCAACTATGTCGGCTTCGTGCCGGCCGACGCGGAGATGAAGGAATCGTGGTCGGCGCCGGGTGACCCTGACATGCTCCGCCGCGAATTCGAGGGCTGGGACCCGCGGATCGGGACGCTGCTCAGCCAGGTTCAAAAAACATTCCGCTGGGCGCTGTACGACCGCGAGCCGTTGCCGGCCTGGACCAAGGGTCGGCTGACGCTGCTCGGGGACGCCGCGCACCCGATGCTGCCGCATCTCGGGCAGGGCGCCAACCAGTCGATCGAGGACGGCATGGCGCTGGCGACCATTCTGGCGCGTGCCGATCCCGTCAACGTCCCGGCAGCACTGCTGGCCTATGAACGCCTGCGGCGCGAGCGGGTGGCGGCGGTTCAGCGCGGCGCACGCGAGAACGGCATGCGCTACAACTCCTCCTACGCTGATCTCGGCGTACGCGACGCCGAGATAACGGCGCATGCGGCGTTTCGCAGACAGCTCTACGATCATGATGTCGTACCGGAAGCGGAAGCCGCAGCAACCGCGTTGACGCCAATCGCTGGCGCCTCACCGGCATCTTAACCCTTCGATAACCTTGCCGGTCACCGCAGGAATTTCGGACACTTGTCGCTGATCCGCGCAAGTGACGATTCTGCTTTGAGTATTTCCCGGGTAGTTGGTCGATCGCCTTGTGCGGCCATAGGTGCAACCCGGCCGCGAACCTCGCCTCGATTCAGCAACCGTACAAATACGCACCGGTCAAATCATTAATCTGTTCTGAAGCTATCGGGTGCACAATCGCAACGCAGTGTTGCTTTGTCGTCATGCCAACGATGACCCGGGCCAGCAGATCCGTTCGACCATTACACCCGCCAAAGGACAATTCATATGCGAGCTACTCCGTTCAACGCCTTCCTTGCTGCGTCGGCTGTTCTCTTCGCGACGAGCATTCCCGCCTCCGCCGAAAACGGCGTGTCGGCTGACAAGATCGTATTTGGTCAAGCCGCGGCGCTTGACGGTCCGGCCTCGGCCTTGGGCCAGGGCATGAAGATCGGGCTGGAAGCAGCCTTCGCCGAGATCAACAAGGCCGGCGGCGTCAAGGGCCGCAAGCTCGAGCTCAAGAGCGTCGACGACGGCTATGAGCCGACCAAGTCGATCGAAGCGGCCAAGAAGCTGCTGGAGGAAGACAAGGTGTTCGCGCTCGTCGGCGCGGTCGGCACCCCGACATCCGCCGCCACCCAGCCGATCGCAAATGCGGCAGGCGCGCCCTTCATCGGTGCCTTCACCGGCGCTGAATTCCTGCGCGAGCCGCACAAGCCGCTGGTGATGAATATTCGCGCCAGCTACTTCCAGGAAACCGAAGCCATGGTCGAACGGGTGACCAAGGACCTCGGCGCGACCAGGATCGCGATCATGTACCAGGACGACGCTTTCGGTCAGGCCGGCCTTGCCGGCGTCAAGAAGGCGCTCGAAAAGCGGCAGATGCAGCTTGCCGGCGAAGGCACCTTCGAACGCAACACGGTGGCCGTGAAAGCCGCGCTGCTGGCCATCAAGAAGGCCGAGCCCCAGGCCGTGATCATGATCAGCCCCTACAAGCCCGCGGCTGAGTTCATCAAGCTGGCCAAGCAGATCAAGCTCGACGCCACTTTCGTGAACATCTCCTTTGTCGGGTCCGATGCGCTGGCAAAGGAACTCGGCGCGGCCGGCGCCGGCGTCGTGATCACGCAGGTCGTTCCGTTCCCGAAGGATGCGGCGATCCCGGTGGTCGGGCGCTACCATGCTTCACTCAAGGCCAGCGCGCCCGACGCGCAGCCCGGCTTCGTTTCGCTCGAGGGGTACCTCGTCGGCCGTGCGATTGCCGCCGCGCTCGAGAAGGTTGATGGCGACCTTACCCGCCAGGCCATGATCGACGCCGTGCAAAAAGCCGGCAGCCTCGATCTCGGCGGCTTCAAGCTCTCCTACAGCCCCACCAGCAACCGCGGCTCGAATGAAGTGTTCCTGACCGTGATCCAGGCGGACGGCAGCTTCAAGGCAGTCGAGCGGCTCGAGAAGACCGGATCGTAAGTTCAGAAAGCCGCGAGCACCGGGGTAACGCCCGGCTGCTCGCGGCACTATTTTATTTTGCCGTTGTTATTTGGAGTTTTGCGATGAACGCTGGCTTGTCGTGGTATCGCCTCGGCCTTCGCGGTCGCTTGTTTATGGCCTTTGGCGTCGTCGCGGCGCTCACGGTGCTCGCAAGCGGCAGCGCGATCATCTCCTACGACAGCCTCGGGCGTTCGCTGGGCGCGATCTCCGAGAAGAGCCTGCCTGAGATCACGCGAGCCTCCGAGGTCGCCAGGGCCGCCGGCGACGTCGCCGCCGCGGCACCGCGCCTTCTCGCCGCGACCGATCAGGCCGAGCGCGATCACGCCTCCAAAATTTTGACCGCGGCGCGTCAGGAGCTCAAGCAGAGCATCGGCGCGCTCGCCGCCGACGACGTCGCCAAAGTCAGCAAGACCGCCGATCGCATCCTGGTCAATCTCGACCGGCTGCTGCAATCCGTCACCGAGCGCCAGACCATTGCAGCCTCGCGCGACGCGCTGGTTGCGAGCCTGCGCAAATCGCATCAGAAGCTTGCCGAAAAACTGTCGCCGATGGCCGATGACGCCGGGTTCAGCCTGACGATGGGCCTGCAGACCGCGGCCGACAACAAGGATCTGGAAGTCGTTCAGAAGACGCTGTCGGCGCTGGCCGACAACGAACTGGCGTCGCTGCAAGCCATTCTGGAGTTGCGCGCGGAATCCAATTTGATACTGGGCATCCTGGTGGAGGCCGCCGACCTGCCGTCCGCCGATCTGCTGCCGCCGGTCAAGGACCGTTTCACGGCGACCGCAGGCCGCCTTGGCAAGGCCGCCGCGGCCTTCAAGAATCCCGAGGCGTCGAAACTGGTCGATGAGCTGGTCAAGACCGGCAAGGACGCCGGCAACATTTTCGAGCTCAAGCAACGCGAACTGGTGGCCGCGAAGGCCGGCGCCAATGTGGTGACGGAGAACCGCACGCTCGCCCAGGAGTTCGAGAAGGAAGTCGCCAGCCTGCGAAAGCGCAGCGAAGCGGGCGCTGCCACCGCGGTCCGTGAATCGGAGGCGGAGATCGGGCAGGGACGCATCATCCTGATCAGTCTTGCGCTCGTCAGCCTTTTAACGGCGCTGGTCATTGGCTGGTACTATGTCGGGCGCGGCGTCGTGCGCCGTCTGGTGCATCTGCAGAACAGCATGAAGTCGATTGCCGCGGGCGATCTGGCGACCAATATCGCGACCGCCGGCTCGGACGAAATCGCCGACATGGCGGGTGCGCTGCAGGTCTTCAAGGACAACATGCTGGAATCGAACCGGCTGCGCGCGGAACGTTCGGAAACCGAAAAGCACGCGCAGGCCCAGCGAAGGGCGGAAATGCAAAAACTCGCGGCCGAATTCGAGGCCGCGGTCGGCGAGATCGTGCAGACCGTATCCTCGGCCTCAACGGAGCTGGAAGCCTCGGCGACCAGTCTGAGCCGGACCGCCGAAGAGACGCAGCAGCTCTCCGGCAGGGTGGAGGCGGCGTCTGAGGAGGCCTCCTCAAACGTCAGATCGGTCGCCGCCGCGACGGAAGAAATGACCGCCTCGGTTGCCGAAATCAGCCGTCAGGTCCAGGAGTCGAACCGGATCGCCGGCGAAGCCGTCAATCAGGCGGAAATGACCGACGCCCGCATCAACGAGCTGTCGAAGGCAGCCTTGCGGATCGGCGACGTCGTCAACCTGATCACCACGATCGCCGAACAGACCAATCTCCTGGCGCTGAACGCCACCATCGAGGCGGCGCGCGCGGGCGATTCGGGACGGGGCTTTGCGGTGGTCGCCCAGGAAGTGAAGGCGCTCGCCGCGCAGACCGCCAATGCAACCAAGGAAATCAGCAGCCAGATTGCCGGGATGCAGGTGGCGACCCAGGAATCGGTCGTGGCGATCAAGCAGATCGGCGCCACCATCGGCCGGATCTCGCAAATCGCGGCGACGATCTCGACCTCGGTGGAGCAGCAGGGCGGCGCCACGCAGGAGATCGCGCGCAATGTCGAGCAGGCTGCAGTGGGCACCTCCGATGTCGCCACCAACATTGTCGATGTGAACCAGGGTGCCCGCCGGACCGGCTCCGCTTCGGCGCAGGTTCTTTCCTCGGCTCAGTCGCTGTCCGGCGAAAGCAACCGCCTCCGGCTGGAAGTCGGCAAATTCCTCGACACGGTGCGCGCCGCCTGAGCGTTTTAGACGGCTTGCACTGTGCGACGATCAGCTCCGGCTTAACGCTTCAATAACCTTGTCGACCATTGGCGCATATTGGTGCGCCAGCGCGAGATTTCGCGCATTCCGTGTGCAATCCAGATGCGTGTTGCGTGTTCTTCGTGCGCTGGCTGAGATTCTGCGTGTGCATTTCCGTTTGGTCTCGCGCGCCTGTTGCGGCAACACACGCATAGCGTGAACCAGCCTTTTTAGCGGGCACCGGAGAGCCGGGCACGGGGCTGTTCGAGCCGGCAAGAGATTACCATTTTTTCAGACACTTATCGGAGAACATTGCACGCAGAAGGCGGGTGAGGCGCGGCAATGCCGAAGATAAGGCCAAAGACAATCAAGAAGCCAAAGCAGCCCTCGATTGCTCGCCTGTTCGGTCGACCGGTAAAACCGAGCCCAAAGCTTTCAGGCAATCGCCGTCATGGTCCCGCCGAGCGCAGCGAAATCGCGCGCACGCGCGCCGAGGCGGAGGCCGCGATTGCGGACGCGCGCAAATCGCATGAACGGCTGCGTGAGGCGATCGACATCCTGCCCCAGGGCATCGTGTTTCTCGACGCCGAAGGCCGCTACATTCTCTGGAACAAGAAATATGCGGAGATCTACACCCGCAGCTCCGATTTGTTCAGGCCGGGCGCGCGGCTGGCGGACACCATCCGCGTCGGCGTCCAGCGCGGCGATTATCCGGAAGCGATTGGCCGCGAGGAGGAATGGCTCACGGAGCGTCTGACCAGGCTTTGCCAGCCCGGCGATCGTCACGAGCAGACGCTGGCCGATGGCCGCGTGATCCTGATCGACGAGCGGCTGACCGAAGACGGCGGCGTCATCGGTCTGCGCGTCGATATTACCGAGTTGAAACAGCGCGAGGCGTCATTCCGCCTGCTGTTCGACAGCAACCCGGTGCCGATGATCGTTTGTTCGCTGGATGGCGAGCGCATTCTCGGCGTCAACGACGCCGCGCTCCAGCACTATGGCTATAGCCGCACCGAGTTCGAGCGACTGACGATCCGCAGTCTGCAGGCGTTCGATCCGGAATTGCCGTGGGCGGGCGATCGCAGCAGTGAAGAACAGGCGGCCCGGACCTGGAAGCATGTCAGGGCCGACGGCGCCTTGATCGATCTGGCGATCTATTTGCGCCAGCTGGTTTACGGCGACCAGCCAGCCGTGCTGCTGGCGTTGATGGACATCACCGAACGCAAGCGTGCCGAAGCGCGGCTTGCCTTCATGGCCCAGCACGACGGCCTGACCGGGTTGCCGAACCGCACCCTGCTGCGCCAGCAGATGGACGATCTCCTGCTGCATACGCGGCGCAGCGCCGAAAAGGTGGCGGTGCTGGTGCTCGGCCTCGACAATTTCAAGGCGGTAAACGATACGCTCGGCCATGGCATCGGCGACAAGCTGCTGCGCGGCGTCGCCAAGCGCCTGCGATCGACGCTGCGTGAGGAAGACGTGCTGGCCCGCCTCAACTCCGATGAGTTCGCGATCGTCCAGAGTGGGGTGACGCGCCCCGAAGACGCCGTGCTGCTGGCCAGGCGCCTGCTGGAAGCCATCGGCGACCCCTATCTGCTCGACGGCCATTCGGTGGTGATCGGCGCCAGCATCGGCATCGCGATGTCGCCGAGCGACGGCGACGAGTCCGAGAGATTGCTGAAGAACGCCGACATGGCGCTGTCGCGCGCCAAGAACGAGTTCCGGGGCACGTTCAGCTTCTTCGAAGCCGAAATGGACGCCCGCGCGCAGTCCCGCCGCAAGATCGAGATCGACCTGCGCCACGCGATCGAGAACGATTTGCTGCGGCCGCACTACCAGCCGCTGGTCGACCTTTCGACCGGTCGCGTCACCGGCTTCGAAGCGCTGGTGCGCTGGCCGCATCCCGAACGCGGCATGGTTTCGCCCGGCGAGTTCATCCCCGTTGCCGAAGAGACCGGCCTGATCAACGCCGTCGGCGGCCTGATGCTGCGCCGCGCCTGCATGGATGCGGCGCAATGGCCTGACGACGTCCGCGTCGCGGTCAATCTGTCGCCGCTGCAGTTCCGCGTCGGCAATCTGTTGTCGATGGTGATGGAGACGTTGAAGCAGACGGGTCTTGCCGCGACGCGGCTCGAACTCGAGATCACCGAGACGCTGGTGCTGGAAAAGAGCAGCCAGGTGCTGGCGACGCTGCACGCGCTGCGCTCGCTCGGCGTCCGCATCTCGATGGACGATTTCGGCACCGGCTATTCTAGCCTGAGCTATTTGCGCAGCTTTCCGTTCGACAAGATCAAGATCGATCAGTCGTTCGTGCGCGACCTCGGTTCCAACCGCGACGCGCAGGCGATCGTGCGTTCGATCATCAGCCTCGGCAAGGGCCTCGGCGTCACCATCACCGCCGAAGGCGTCGAGACCGAAGCCGAACTGAGCTGCCTGCGCAACGAAGGCTGCCACGAAGGCCAGGGTTTTCTGTTCAGCCGCGCCCGGCCCAACGCCGAGATCGTAAGCCTGTTGAAGGCGCAGCGCGGCGAGGAAGCCGGCGGGGATGCGGCGCTGGTGGCGTAGGCCCGCGTCTAACCACCCGTCATTGCGAGCGCAGCGAAGCAATCCATAGCCAGCCCCGGGAGGGATGGATTGCTTCGCTGCGCTCGCAATGACGGCTGAGTGCGGCAAATTGACCCGACGGGCAAGTCAGTTCTGATTTACGGAATTCGTGTCAAGTAGAAAATTTCTGTAAATCAAAAATATTTCTGTTGTCGGCCGACCCAAATCAGTGCGCATCTATCGCCATCCCGTCCTGGTCAGAAGGGCGTCGGCCGTCGTCACGGACGTTGGACGGGTTGCGGTGGACGCTGGTTTACGCCTCGACGACGGCGTGGATAAGCGTACGGCAAAACCGTGTGGTCCTGGCATCCGTTGCAGGTGTCAAGCTGTCGGAGAAGCGCAAGCGGGAACGGCAGCGACGGAGTCAACCAAGAACTCGTCTCCGGGGAGAGCACGGCATAAGCCGTAAAGCCATTGCGCAGGGGAGGCCGGGTGTTCACCGCTGCCCTGTATGCTCGTGTGCACTTTGTTTTGTGCAAACCGCACGCGAGACCGCGGGTGCAGCGCGCACCCGGTCTTC